>CAYUKF010000057.1:0-9753 GCA_964445215.1 uncultured Thiotrichales bacterium | reverse complement strand
GCCGGAATGACGGGCACTGGGTCTGCGCCAAGGTGGCTGAGTAGTTACGTTTTGACTATATTGGCATACAATATTCAAATAATCACTTGGAGTAACGTTTATGATTGAAGGTTCTGGCACAAACATCTGGCAAATATTGCTCTTTGGCGCCGCCGCACTATTAATAATTTTTATATTCAAACCCGGCCTCAAAGCGACTTTTCAGCAAACCAGCGAAGCCGAAGATAAAGACTGGCTTGGCGTGCTCGTGCCGGTAGGCATAGTGGTTTTATTTGTCTTGCTGCTCATTTCACTGGTTTAAAATGATAGCTTAGGGTGCTGTACCAGTCACAAGCGCAAGCAATTGTATCAATGCAGGTGCTTGCTCATACCATGCCCAGCCAAACAAAGAACAAGCCGCTACTATCAATATCGAAGCGATCAAGTAGCTCCTATAGCGGGAGAATACTGGCTTACTGGCAACACCAAGCTGCTGCAATTGAGACCAGGCCTGGCCCACTACATCTTGTATTTGATGCTGATTTCGAGGTGCAAAAACCTTAGTAAGCTCGTTACGCAAATAAACATTTTCTGGCCTACCCCATGGAAACTCACTGTCATCAGAAAACACCAGATAACCCTTGGCACAGCGCTGGCCAAGCAATGCATTGATCGCAACGGTCTGTGACTGTAATTCAACCAAAGGATTAGCAAAACGAAAACTGCGTTGACGAACTGTTTGGGTCCATTGATCAACATTGACATCGCCAAATATCTTGCCAGAAAAAGGTTTCTCATTGAAAATCGCAATTTGATCTGGCATTAAGAGTAAATGCGTAATATAGACATCACCACCAAGACCATCTGGCACAAAAATATCATGCATAGTGTCATCGGCGATACGCTTAAATATTCCTAAACGCTTGCTGACACGCCAGACATCAAGCAACCCCGGCAACAAAATGAGTAAGGCGAGTAATAACAGCACCAAAATCAGCAACACAAACCAGAATGGCTCAAGCCAAAAGCGCTGAAAAAAAGCGTGCAGTTGTAGAAGGAAAGAGTCCAATGACTTACCTAAAATTGAATTAAACTATGACATGAAAGAGTACTGGCACACTATCTATAGTTAGTCTACCGAATAATTTTTTTCAACATAGCTATCAACGAGGCTTTTAAACTCGTTAGCAATGTGGTCACCCTTCAGCGTTATATGACGTTCACCATCGATGTATACTGGCGCTACAGGCCGCTCGCCCGTGCCAGGCAAACTGATACCAATATTGGCATGCTTGCTTTCGCCAGGGCCATTTACTACACAGCCCATTACGGCAACTGTCATATCTTCAACACCGGGATATTGCTTACGCCAAACGGGCATTTGATGACGCAAATACGATTGAATATCTTGTGCTAACTGTTGAAAATATTCGCTAGTAGTGCGGCCACAACCTGGGCAGGCAATAACAGTGGGGGTAAATGCACGCAAACCTAGCGATTGCAAAATTTCCTGTGCAACTGACACTTCTTGCGTGCGATCACCACCAGGTTCAGGTGTTAACGAAATACGAATGGTGTCGCCTATACCTTCTTGCAATAGCACGCTGAGCGCGGCGGTCGAGGCGACAATACCTTTCGTGCCCATACCCGCTTCGGTCAAACCTAGATGAAGCGGGTAATCACTGCAAGCAGCCAAGTCGCGATAGACTTTGATGAGGTCTTGCACACCTGACATCTTGCACGACAGAATAATTTTGTCATGACCAAGCCCCAGCTCTTCGGCCTTGGCAGCACTGGATAAGGCCGATTCAATTAAAGCAGCATGAGTCACTTCATTGAGTGGTTTCGGTGACTTTCTGGCAGCGTTATCATCCAGCATGCGTGCTAACAAATCTTGATCGAGGCTACCCCAGTTAACACCGATACGAATCGGTTTATCGTACCGACAGGCAAGTTCAATCATCTTGGCAAACTGTGGGTCACGACGACTGCCTTTGCCAACGTTGCCAGGATTTATTCGGTATTTAGCTAATGCCTCAGCACAGGCTGGGTGTTTTTCAAGCAAGGTGTGACCGTTGAAATGAAAATCACCTACTAGCGGTACATCAACGCCCAGGGTATCGAGCCGGTCTCGAATATAGGGAACTTGTCGTGCCGAGTCTTCGTTATTGACGGTAATACGCACTAACTCTGAACCGGCCTTTGCCAGCTCTGCGACTTGCTGCACAGTTGACTCAAGATCCGCAGTGTCTGTGTTAGTCATCGATTGCACAACGACCGGCGCACCAGCGCCAACGGTATATTTACCTACTTTTACTGCCACTGTCGCTGTCGCTCGCGGCTGTACTCTAAGGGAATGCGATGGTATTTTCGAGGAAGCACCCCACGCTTTCGCGGAGCCTGCCCCGTGCTTGACACGGGGGTCAGGCCTCTTGGGGTGTATCACACTCTCTACCTTGCTCATGCTATTACTACTATCTCCCAGATTATTAGACACAAACCATTCGCCTTCGCATTGTAAACGATTAGCACTGTAACAGGACACAAAGGCGAGTAAAGAAGCACACAACATGAGTCATAAACACAAACGTTATCGAAATGAAAATTATTCTTATTTATCTTTAAAAAACAATAACTTAAGTTGACCAAAAAGCTGCCGAATGTTAGTCTTACGGTAATAGTAAATACGACTAAATTCTCACCGATCTGAACGTAAAAACAGGTGGTGATATCATTAAGGAGTTCATGCGATGAAAGGCGATGCAAAGGTTCTGGAGTTTTTAAATGGTGCATTAAAAAATGAACTGACCGTCATTAATCAATATTTTTTACACGCCAGGATGTATGAAAACTGGGGCTTTAAAAAACTCGGTAAAATGGAATTTAAAGAATCCATTGATGAAATGAAACATGCCGACCAGATCATTGAACGCATTTTGCTACTGGAAGGTCTGCCTAATGTGCAAGACCTGGGTAAATTACTCATTGGTCAAGACGTGCCTGAAATGCTGGCGGCTGACCTCAAGCAAGAATACATTGCTCACGCACACTACACAGCCGGTATCGCTCATTGTGAAGAAGTAAAAGATTACGTCACACGTGATTTATTTACTAACATTCTCGAAAGTGAAGAAGAACACATCGACTGGTTAGAAACCGAAATAGAATTGGTTAAAAAGCTAGGCATACAAAATTACTTGCAATCTGCTGCTTACGATATGCCGGAGTAGTTTATATATCGGAGTAGTTTATATACCAGCGTAGCTCTCTACGTAACCAACCCGAACGTGGGCTTGAACATGAGCAAGCAGTTCGACCAATAACAAAAAAGGGCTGTAATACAGCCCTTTTTTATTGTCTTAATGAAATGTCAGAGAAAGCAAACAGTTATGATCTCCTCTGTTTCAAAGAACCTACTGTTTTAGAGGAGTTTCGCTAGCTAGCGAAACTTGTTGCCACCATGTCACTGACCGTAGCAGAGGCATAATGCACTTGCTGACGCTCATGCTGCGAGTCTAATGACTCACGAATACACTGTTTGGCATGGCAGCAACACTTGCCACATTGCGTTGCTACACCTAGCGTGTCCGACAGATCTTTAAGTGAACGTGCGCCACCGTCAACAGCGAATTCAATATCGCACTCGGTAATACCGTGGCAGAGACAAACGTACATTAGCCGAACCTCCTGAACGCAAAAAAAGATAAAACGTTCACTTGGAACCCACAGTAATGCAAATGATAATGATTGTCAATAAGATTTGTAGTGTTGACTAATGACTATCTGGGGCAACCAATAAACTACGCCCCCCCGCGTTGCACACCCATTATATGCGCTTAGATCAGGCTTTGTGAGACTTACCAGGCTGCTCAATGACTCCCTAACAACTGTACGATACGGAACCCCGCAACATAAGTTCCAATGGCGGAGCCTACTGTTGTCAGTAAAAAAACCAGTAAGGTGCGTGATACTCGGTTGTGATACCAGCCTTTAAGTGAAGTGGCATCCTCCCTCAAACGCTTAAAATCCATGACCCTGGGTTTGCGCAGCATAGTTTCAACCAAACCGGTCACCATGCCTACCCCAAGCATAGGATTAAGTGATGTTAGGGGCGCAGCAAAAAATGCAGTAACAATTGTCAGCGGGTGTGCCAACGCAATGATGCCGCCCAACGCAGCAAGACCACCATTAATTAGCAGCCATTCCAATAATAATTGCCAACCCAGTTCGGGGCTACGTGAGAAACCAATGGCAAAACCCGTAATGACTAACGCTGCGATCAACCACGGTAGCCATTTTAAGACACTATGACCTTTAGCAATGGTGTTTAAATTTTGCAAACACCCATCAAGATCATCAGGTGGTGTATCAATATAATCAGCCATGCCGTTAAGGTGACCCGCACCCACGACCACTAACACCTTCTGTCCTGGGTGGTCTTTTGCGTATTGGCCTAGCTTAGCGGCCATGTATTGATCGCGTTCATCAACCAACGACTGATAAATCTCTGGCGCTTCACCTGAGAATTCACTGAACACCTGGTTTAACATATCGCCACGTTTGAGTTGTTCGATGTCTGCCTCGGATACATCAGCACGACTTAGCAAACTGCCAAATAACCCGGAAACCAGCATCATGCGTTTGTACCAGGGCACGCCTTTATAGACGCGACGTAAGGTAGTACCGATATTACGATCAATCAGCAGCAAGGGAATATTCTCCTCACGGGTACGCTCTATCGCCACGCGCATTTCAGCGCCAGGCTTAATGCCAAGTTTATCGGCTAACCGCTGCTGGTAAGCACCTAACATTAAACTGGCAGCCACCATTGGCACTTTGCCGGCACGAATGACCTGAAACAAATCAAGCTGCGCATCGGCATCAGCATTGTCAATCGAACGTAACCGATCGGCACACAGTTCTATCGCTACCGCATCGAAATCGTCCTGGGCTATTAATGCTGCAACGGCGTCAGCACTGGCTTGAGACACATGGGCGGTACCAAGAATGGTAAATTTTGTGCCATTGATCTCACGCACAATAAGTGGCTGATCTGTTACCGATGGCGAATGACTATCACTCATAAATTACTTCCAATTTTAAACGCTGAACCACGAGAGTTCTTTTTACTCCCCATTGAAGGGGGTACGTTGTTTCAAAGTCAGCTGCTTGCCAATTTGGGAAAAATCCAACTGCCGTAAAAAAGACATGCCAAGCAAAATTTCTTCGCCATCCATATGCGGATTAATACTCGCCCTGACGTCATTTAATTGAATGACTCCCAACTCGACTCGATCAAGCTGCGTGGCAAAAACTTGCACTATGCCATTGGCCGTTATCACACGGTGACCAGCGCCACGACGCAGGCCAACACGCTGTGCAACCGCCTCGGGGATACTGACATTAGTGGCGCCGGTATCGAGCAAGAACACCACATCGTGACCATTTATTTTGCCACTGGCAACGTAATGACCATAGCGATTACGCTCTAAAATGACTTCGGGCTCACCCTCAACGCTAACACGACCAGTCACCTGCTGATTGGGGTTACGTTGTTTGTCCAGCAGCCCACTAAAGAAATAAGTTAAACCCAGCAAAACGATAGCCCACATGACATAGATCATCCACTGGCCTATTTTGCGTGTATCGGGAAGTGGTTGCTGGTTGTTATCCATGAGGGGATTGTGGGGGCAATACAGTAAAATAAAACCGTTATCGGCTAGCTAGCAGAGCGCCAGCATTCAGATTAAGCGTTGAGGTCCGGAATCAACTCGCTTTCCATACTCGCGATCATGTCCTTTAAAATCAGCTTGCGTTTCTTGAGGCGGCGCAAACGTACTTGATCGACAGCCGGATTCTCTGCCAGTGAAGCAATCGCTTCATCCAGATCTCGGTGCTCTACTTTAAGCTCCTGCAAATCAGCACGTAGTTGTAACTGCTCCGCCTCTTGGTTGTTGATCTCTGTCATCCTTCCTCAGCCATTCACTGCACAACGGCAAATATCATGGCATTATAACAATACTGTGCTAGTGCAACGCACTCATACTAAACATAGCCTTAAATTGGAAAATTTTAAATCTTGGCTAAACTTTCGTGAATTTTAAGCGTTAGAATGTGCCTCCTAGCCTAGCGCCACTACTACTAACCACTTTTGGAACCATTATGCTAAACCAAACTAAACACTTATTTCGTCAATCGTTATGTGTGCTTAGCCTGCTGAGCCTTATTATCGTTAGCCAAACTGTCTCCGCCGCACCCGCAGCAAAGTTAATTGATTTTTGGTTAGAGCATAGCGAGAGCAGCACCATAGACCACCAGGCTTGGCAAAATTTTCTCGATGAATATCTTGTTGCCGGAGACAACGGTGTTAACTTATTTAAATATAGTGCTGTCAGTAGTAGCGGCCACAAAGCCCTTAAGACTTACCTGTCAACACTGCAAACCATTGACCCCCGTCAATATAACCGCGCCGAACAAATGGCCTACTGGATCAATTTGTATAACGCCCTAACCATAGATGTTGTACTCGACGCCTACCCGACCAAGTCCATACTTAAAATTGGTGGCTCGTTTTTCTCGCCCGGCCCCTGGAACAAAAAACACCTGAAAATAGCCGGACAAAAACTCAGCCTCAATGACATCGAACATGGCATCCTTCGACCTATTTGGCAGGATTCACGCATTCATTATGCGGTTAATTGTGCCAGTTACAGCTGTCCCAATCTCAGCGCAATTGCCTTTACAGCAGAAAACACTGAGGAGCAATTAACTACCGCAGCGAAGGATTACATTAATAACCCCAGAGGGGTTACTATTGATGGTGACGACTTATTGTTATCGAAAATATTCGACTGGTATCAAGTTGACTTTGGCGACAATGAAAAAGAACTATTAGAACAACTGGCAAACCATGCCGAGCCTGAACTTGCCAAACACCTGCTAAACCATGATGGTGATATTGACTACGACTACGATTGGAGCCTCAACGAGGCAAAATAATATTCAGCCATCGCCAAGATTCCAACTTAAACGGCAATTTTGTTTAATCAATATCGGCTCGATCGACATAACACACTCAACAGCAGAGGAATAAAATGAGTAAGGGAAAACTTATTGCTATTGCGGTGATCGCAGCATTGATCATCTCCTTTTTCGTTTTTGATCTCGGTCAATATTTTACGCTTGAAAAAATAAAAGAAATCAAAGACGACGTCATCGCGCTTTATGACGAAAACCCGATCAAGACAGCGCTTTCATTTTTTGGTATTTATGTTGCTATTGCTGCGCTTTCATTGCCTGGAGCCGCAATACTGACACTCGTTGCTGGTGCAATATTCGGCCTGTCAAAAGGCGTCATCATTGTTTCATTTGCCAGCTCTATTGGTGCCACCCTTGCCTTTTTGGTAGCAAAATTACTGTTACGAGACAGCGTACAAAATAAATTCGGTAAATACCTCTCAACCATCAATGACGGCATAGAAAAAGAAGGTGGATTTTACCTGTTCACCATGAGGCTTATCCCTGCCATTCCTTTCTTCGCCGTTAATTTAGTCATGGGTCTAACAGCAATCAAGACGTGGACCTTCTATTGGGTTAGCCAGCTTGGTATGTTGGCAGGCACGTTTGTTTTTGTTAATGCAGGCACTGAACTCGGTAAAATTGAGTCACTCGGCGATATTCTCTCCCCCGGACTAATTTTTTCTTTTTTACTGCTTGGCATATTCCCCCTCATCGCCAAGAAAATTATTGACTCAGTTAAAGCTAATAAGATATTAAAAAATTACCCTAAACCAAAAAAATTCGACACCAATATGGTAGTGATTGGCGGTGGCTCGGCAGGCCTAGTCACCTCATATATTGCCGCTGCAGTCAAAGCAAAAGTAACCTTGATCGAACGCCATAAAATGGGCGGCGACTGTCTTAACACAGGTTGTGTACCGAGCAAGGCTATTCTGCGATCAGGCAAAATGCTGTCGTATATGAAACGCGCCAAAGAATTTGGTTTTAAATCTGCCAGCGCCGATTTTGAATTTAAAGACGTAATGGAACGCGTGCAAAAAATAGTCAAGACCATCGAGCCACACGATTCTATCGAGCGCTATAGCAGTCTGGGCGTTGATTGCATTACCGGTGACGCTAAGGTGACATCACCGTATACCGTTGAGGTCAACGGCCAAACCATCACCACACCCAATATTATTATTGCTACAGGCGCACGCCCCTTTGTGCCACCTATAGAAGGTATCGATAAGGTCAACTATCTCACCTCGGACAATGTTTGGGATTTGCGCGACCTACCTGAACGCTTAATCGTTTTAGGTGGCGGCCCTATTGGCTGCGAACTGGCTCAGGCCTTTGCCCGCCACGGCTCCAATGTCACGCAAATTGAGATGATGTCACGCATCATGATTCGTGAAGACGAGGAAGTTTCTGAGCTGGTCACTAAGAAATTTGCTAACGAAGGCATTAATGTCTTAACCGATCACCGCGCTATCCGTGTCGAGGTCAATGGCGGCGAGAAGCAACTCATCTGCATGTATAACGATGCCGAAGTCAACGTGCCATTCGATGAAATTTTAGTCGCAGTCGGCAGAGCTGCCAATACCAAAGGCTTTGGCCTGGAAGAAATCGGCGTTAATATTACACCACGCGGCACCATTGAAGTGGATGAATACCTGCGTAGTAATGTTCCCACTATTTATGCTTGCGGTGATGTTGCCGGGCCTTATCAGTTCACCCATACTGCGGCCCACCAAGCCTGGTATGCCGCAGTCAATGCCCTGTTCGGCAAATTCAAGAAATTTAAAGTCGATTATTCAGTGATCCCCTGGGCAACCTTTACTGACCCGGAAGTCGCGCGTGTCGGTCTTAACGAAACAGATGCCAAAGAACAAGGTATCAAAGTTGAGGTCACCCGTTACGACATCGATGATCTTGATCGCGCCATTGCCGACCAGGAAGCGCATGGCTTTATCAAAGTACTCACCGTGCCTGGCAAAGATAAAATTCTTGGTGTAACCATTGTTGGTCACCATGCTGGCGATCTAATCGCTGAATATATCATGGCGATGAAACACAATATTGGGCTGAATAAAATTTTGGGTACGATTCATATCTACCCTACCCTGGCTGAATCAAATAAATATGTCGCCGGTAACTGGAAACGCGCTCATGCACCACAAAAAATATTGCGCTGGGTGGAAAAATTTCACCACTGGCGTCGCAGTTAATACCTAAGGAGCCTCTGCATCAAGTGAACTTTCATTGTCAGGGCGTTAGAAAATTATAAGAAAAATTATAGGGGTACAATACTTAGTTCAGATTATCTCGCTTATGCCCCATAATTCCCGAAAGAGTAACACAGTATTGTGCCCCGAATGGCACTAGGTTAAGGGCGTTTACCATTTTATTTTCAGCAACTTAGCCCCTATTTAACGCGGGATCTGCTGGTGCAGATTTGATGCTAAAAGTGCTTAACTTAGTGCCATTCTATTGTGTCCCCTTATCTTGTGAATCAAGCCCAATGGTTTTCACAATCAATACCCTCTTACACGCTAATTACAATTTTCCCCATTTGCTGGTTTGATTCCATATATTCATGTGCTTGTTGAATTTGCTTGAACGTAAAAACTTTATCGATTATTGGCATTATTTTTTTCTCGTCAAACAGTGTTAATAGAAAAGTTTTGGCATTTTCTAACTTCCCTTTGTTCTGGGTGATTTCAAAAAGGGTATACCCCTGAATAATCAGACCTTTTGCCAAAGCTGTAAATA
>CAYUKF010000056.1:0-9754 GCA_964445215.1 uncultured Thiotrichales bacterium | reverse complement strand
AGCTCTATACGTTGGTCGAGGCTTTCACCCATGCCAAGAATGCCACCAGCGCAAACGCGTAAACCGGCGTCTTGCGCGTTCTTGATAGTGTCGATGTTTTCTTGGTAAGTATGTGTGGTACATACCTTGTCAAAAAAGCTTTCGGCGCTTTCTAGATTGTGGTGGTAGTTTTCCATACCCATTTCTTTGAGCATGTCAGCGGATTCACGGTCAAGCGCGCCGAGGCTGGCACAACGGCCAATGTCGCTATGTTCATCAAGCTCGGCAAAGTATTCTTTTAGTTGCGCACGCTCTTTATCGTTGCGCACCCCCCAACCTTTGGACACCACACCAAAATCACTGGCGCCCCATTCGCGTGCTTGTTGTGCTTGCTCGACCAAAGATTTATTTTTGATATAGCCATATTTCGGTGCAGCTGTTTTGTGGTGACCACTTTGGCCACAAAACGAACAATTTTCCGAACAGTTCCCTGAGCGCACATTGGAAATGGCGCAAACTTCGACTTCATTGCCGCGAAAAATTTTACGTAGGCGGTCGGCGCCGGCCATTAGCCAAGGCAGGTAATCCTCATCTAAGGCGATCATCCAGCGACCTTCTTCGCTGCTCATTTCACCACCGCCTAACAGGCGTTGAGTGATTTCGTCGATTTTATCGTAGGTATTCTGATCCATTTGTTTGTCCTGATGAGTTAGTATCCAGGTCTTGCAAGGAATGCAGGCGACTATGACGGCTACCCAGATAGCTGTCAACTTAATGGAATAACAAAAGTTAACAACTGGTTAGAAAATACTCAAACACGGTTTTGGCCGCAATGCTGCCAGCTTTGTGGCGAGGGGTCGTTAGGCCTGAATAACGTGCTTTGTACGGATTGCCTTAGCGATTTACCTTGGAATAAAATCTGTTGCCAGGTTTGTGCTTTGCCGCTAGCACAGGATGCGCCGCCCCAAGGCGGAGCCATATGTGGCCAATGTTTACGTAAACCACCGCCTTATCATCGGGCGCTCGCCACGTTTAACTACCGTGACCCGGTGAGCCATATCGTGCATGGGCTAAAATTTGGTCAGCGGCTGTACTATGGCCGCTTTCTTGGTGACGCGCTGGCCGAGACGGTCGCGCAAGCTGGCAACCTCATTGTGCCGGATTTACTGATACCTGTGCCTTTGCATCGTAAGCGCATGAATGAGCGCGGTTATAATCAGGCTTACGAAATTGCACGGCCGGTCGCACAATTATTGGGTTGTCCAATTACCACAGGGGTTGTCATTCGAGTGGGCGAGACTAAAGAGCAGTCACAACTCAATGCCTTGCAACGGCGGCGTAATCTCAAAAATGTGTTTACGGTTATGGGTGCGGGTACGGGTACAGTCAAGGGTCTACACGTTGTCATTATCGATGATGTAATGACCACCGGCGCGACGGTCAGCGAGCTGGCGCGTGTGCTAATCAGTGCAGGTGTCCGCCGTATTGATGTGTGGCTGGCCGCTAGGGCAGCACTGGAGCGCTGAGCCAACGTCAAATGCTTGACACGAGGATGACTACATCGCAGAATAGCGGGTAGGGGTTCGGCATTTTTCTGTAAGTAAGTAGGCAGCAGCGGCTTTCACGAGTGCCTGTGTGGCTATTGGATACGCGCTTTGGCAAGCTGCGCTAACTAGATGGTTTATAGAATATGACATCATCGATTACAGCATTGGCTACGTTGCCGGCGAATTTTAGCCGTGTGACATCAGTGCGCGCCGCAGTGATTGAAGAAGTCTCGGCACATGCCAATACGCTGAGCCGTCGCGATCAAAGCGAACGTGTTATTGAAGGTGAGTTACTGCAAGGCGTACAAGGTGTTAGTCGTGCAGAATTCACTATCGATGATATTATTGGCGTTCAAGCCGACATTGGCCTTGACCCTCGTTTTGCTCCTTCGCCAGGCGTTGCGTCCACAATCATTGCAGCCAACGATGCGCTTGCTATCTATGTCAGTAGCGGTGCGGTATTTGCCGGTGTTCAGCGCCAAGTTGATACATTTGTTTAGCTCATCACAATTGCGCTAGTTTTATTCTGCGCTAAACCAAATATCTCCGTAGTATGATTTAGTCTGGCTTTTTGAGTCATCACTGTCTGTCATAATGGCAATAGAGTTTAGTTTGCTGATATCTTTACCCAAGTATTTTTTGATGTCTGCGGCAACGTTATGTTTATACGATTGCCATTGGCCGCGAGACTCGGGGCCAGATTCTACCGCGAGCATGACGACTTTATTGGTATAGGCATTAAACCAATGATCGTCTGCAGGACGCTGATTTGCCCAGACGTAATTCAAAGAGGCGATATTCCAAAAAGAAAACCCTGTTTTAAATACAACATAAATACGCGCGGCATAATCATCGCCATTTTTAGTGTTGTCATCGGCATTCGTATCGGGAAACTCCTCGACTCGCCATGTCCAGTTAAGATAGGGCGTGGCATCGAGATTAATAGAGGTTTTATTGTACAGCGCCGAAGCGCTCTGCTTGCTGCTGGCAACAACCGCCTTTTTGCCATCAATGCGAGTGAGTTGATACTCTGACATACCGTTGAATTTTTTATGTTGCCACTGTGCAATATTTTCTACGTCAAAATAGAGTTTGTCTTTGGCAAATGCATTACTAAATATCAATATACAGAGCACAATGATGATTATCGCGGCATAGTAGCGTAAGCAGGTATTGCTGGATTTTTTCATTATTCTAATAGTAGCCGACTTAGAGGAAAAATGAATCACAGAATTATTGACGTGGCTTTGGCTGTCATTAAAGATGAGCAAGGACGCTATCTCGTCGCGCAGCGACCTGCTGCTACTGATCATGCCGGTTACTGGGAGTTTCCTGGGGGTAAGCGTGAAGCTGGTGAAAGCAGGTTGCAAGCGTTAAGTCGGGAATGCAGTGAAGAGCTGGGTATAAAAGTGCAACATGCGCGGCCATTGTTTCGTTGGGTTTATGCTTATGGTGATAGGCATGTGCGACTTGATGCTTGGTTGATTAGTGGCTATAGCGGTGAAGCCCATGGTGCAGAAGGGCAGCAAGTACGTTGGTTGTCTCTGGGGGAGTTTAGTGATTATCGCTTTCTTGAAGCAAATAAGGTTTTAATGAAGGTGTTAGCACTGCCAGAATATTACGTTATTACACCAGAGATTAAACTGACGGAAGGATTCTATTCACAGTTAGATAATTTATTTTTGCAGAATGTTAGCTTGCTACAATTTCGTGCAAAAAATTTATCGTTAGCGGAATATAAAACACATGCATCAAAACTGATTCGGTACAGTGCAAATCATGACGTGACATTAATGCTTAATGCAGAACCGGCTTGGTGTGTAGCGCTGGATAACGTTGGTTTGCATTTAACATCACAACGCTTGATGCAGTTAGGCCAGCGTCCGATTACAGACAACCAATGGTTGTCGGCGTCATGCCATAACGCAGAGCAGCTTAGACAAGCCGAGCGCATTGCTTGTGATTTTGTCGTCTTGTCGCCTGTGTTGTCGACGCAGAGTCATGCTTATTCAACAGCACTGGGATGGCAAGCATTAGAGCGCCTGGTGTTTAATACGAACATCCCTGTCTACGCCTTAGGTGGCATGACTAAGGCGCATCTTGATCAGGCGCAACAGCTGGGGTGTCAGGGTATTGCAGGTATTTCGATGTTTTGGTAAGGGCCTGGGAACCTGTTAATGCAGGTTTTCATTTGGTTCATTAGCCGGCGTGTCTTCATGCTCCGCTGCGTCCCCCGTTTCGTGTTCTGGAGTCACATCCTGCGGGGCGCACCCCAAGAGTACTTCCTCGGGAATGCTACCGCATTCCCTCACAGCGCAAGGTATGCGGTGTTGCTCTGATGCCCATTGGCCAAGATCAATTAAACGACAGCGCTGGCTACAAAACGGTTTGGACTCCGATTGTTTGGACCACGTCACCATTCTTTCGCAGGTGGGACATTTAACTTCCATAGTAATTATCTTTTATAAGACACAGCAGGTAAGTTGAAAATCGACATCTTCTTTAATTTGCGAGGGTCGTTCATTCATGCCACCAGTCATAAAACGTACAGTAAAACGATGTTTGCCTCCGCTGATTTCAGGGAAATACTGTAAATCTGATGGAATGGCAACACGAATCATTTGTTGGGGAAAGCGACTGTCCAAGGATTGTTGATAAAAACCCTCAATAGCTTGCACTGATGTGGCTTGGGCGCTACGTCGTATTAACATCAAGATGATGTCGATTGCGGCACGAATTAAATCAAAACTTTCATACCACGACAATAAATCATGTGTGCGAGCGGCATCACTCTGTTTTAACCAAAAATTAAAGCTTGGTAAGTCAAAATCGCAGGTACCACCAGGGAGTGTCATGCGCTGACGAATGCTATTGAGTAATTCATTGTTGCGCAGTTCTTGGGCAACTTGTCCACGCAGTGAATGGATGCGATCGACCAAAATATCCAATCGGTCTAATATGTTTGCCAGTTGGCTAGTGTCTACGTCCGGGTTGGTTTCCAAGCGTGACAAATGCTTTGCCTGGCGCTCGAGCTCTTTGAGCACATCGGCCTTGAGATCATTGCGGGCAAGAATGTTGAGCGTGTCAAGCACACCAAACAGTGCGCTGCGGCTGCCCCACACTGACGGTACTGCTGCACAGCTGGAGATTTGCTTGAACAAATACTCCAGTTTTAAATAAATGCGAATGCGTTCGTTCAGAGGCTGTTCGTAAGTAACAATGTCAGAGCTTAAATCCATCAATTTTTCTGGTTAGGTTGGTTTAGAGCGATAAGTGCATGATCTTATTCGTATAGAGCAAACTTGTCTAATCCATCGTTAGGATCTACTAAGCGCTAGGCCACGGTATTTCTCGTGTAGCTGCATCACCTGGCGTTTTAATGCGTTAATATCACCGTTATTATCAACAATATCATCAGCAATTGCACGGCGCTGTTCAGCGCTAGCCTGCGCTGTGATGATGGCTTGAATGCTCGCTTCCTCGGCATTGTCACGCTTAGCGGTTCGTTGGCGTTGGGTAGAAGGGTCTAGCTCAACGACTAAGACCCTATCGAGTTGCTTGGCGAATTGCCCGTCAAGTTGATAGCGACGCAGATTTTCTGCCAGCAAAGGAATGGATATGATGCCATAGTCAGCGGTTTGTTGTTGGATCCAGCATTCTACCTGATGGTTGATGCGTGGGTGTAGAATCGCTTCAAGTTGTTGTCGTTTTTGCAAATCTGAAAAGATGATTTCACGCAGTCGCCGTCGGTCGAGTTGCCCGTCATCATTCAATATATCCTGGCCAAACAAGTCGCTGATTTCTAGTAAAGTAGGAGAACCCGCCTGGGTCAGCTCGCGACTAATATCATCAGCATCGCAAAAAGGTGCGCCGAGCTTGGCGAAGAGCGTTGTAATCGTTGATTTGCCACTACCAATGCCTCCTGTGAGAGCAATAGTTAGCATGGCAGTTAGGGAAGCTCTGATTTATTCATGAAACACAACCTTATCGACTGAAATATCCCAGTTCGGCGTTGCGAATTTTGCCAATAGACACACTATTGTCTGCAATTCGCGCCTTGGTCCGCAATATTTCAGTTGACAGTCTCATTGTCCCAGAATTAATCAGAGCTTCCCTAGCTAAGTCTGAGCAGATTAAGATAGAAATTTGTAGCACTATCACCTAGCATAAATGTTATCCAACCGGCTATCACCAAGAAAGGGCCAAAGGGGATAGGGATATTACGATCACGGCCACGGATTACTATCAGCGAAATTCCAATGATCGCACCCACAAGTGCTGAGAAAAATATTACCGTAGGCAGTGCCTGCCAGCCTAACCATGCGCCTAGAACGGCTAACAACTTAAAGTCGCCATAGCCCATGCCTTCTTTGCCCGTGACCAGCTTAAATAAATGATAAATCAACCAAAGGCTCAGGTATCCCGCCATAGCGCCAATGACTGCGGTAGGCAAATCAACAAACAAGGTAAACAGGCTGACGAACAGGCCGAGCCACAGCAACGGCAAGGTAATGCTGTCAGGTAAATATTGGGTATCGAAGTCAATCAAGGCAAGACAAATCAAACACCAGGTAAACACCAGTGCTGCCAGAGTTGACCAGGCAAAGCCAAACTTCCACGCAACCAAGGCAGAAAGCACGGCAGTGCTTAACTCAATAATTGGGTAGCGCACAGAGATATGAGTTTTACAACTACTGCACTTGCCACGTAAGAAGAGATAGCTAATGACTGGAATGTTTTCCAGCGCGCTAATCATATGATGACACTTGGGGCATCTTGAGCGCGGCACGGCAAGATTAAAAGGTGGCGGATTGTCGCTTTTCTGGGCAGCATTGTCGCCGTCAAACTGTGCTTGCCAGTCTCGTTCCATCATCACCGGCAGACGATAGGCCACGACATTAAGAAAACTGCCAATAAGCAGGCTGACGATAAAAATCAGTACCACAAAGGCCAACGGATTGGCTTGCAGAAAGACCGCTAATTCCATTACAGAAAACTTCTATTGATTAAACGACTTCGCCGAGCTTGAAAATAGGTAGATACATGGCAATGACCAGCCCGCCAATCACGACGCCGAGAAATGCCATAATAATAGGTTCGATCAAACTGGTCATGGAATCAACGGCATTATCAACCTCTTCCTCATAAAAATCAGCCACTTTGCCGAGCATGGCATCCAATGAGCCAGATTCTTCACCAATGGCGACCATTTGGCTGACCATGTTGGGGAATACGCCTGTGTGTGCCATGGCAGAGTTTAAATTGGTGCCACCAGCGACTTCGTCACGGACACGAAGAATGGCATTGCTGTAGACAACATTACCGGCAGCCCCAGCAACGCTGGTCATTGACTCAACTAGCGGCACGCCAGCAGCAAACATGGTAGATAGGGTTCTTGCATAGCGGGCGATGGCGGCTTTATGCAAAATATTACCGACGATAGGGAGTTTAAGCATCAGTCGGTCAGTCGCATTACGCACTTTTTTTGATTTTCGGTGGGCATTAACGAAAAGAAAACCCGCTGCGGCAATGCCACCAAATATAAGATACCAGTACGATTGGAAAAATTCAGACAGCCTCACAACAAATAATGTTAAGGCAGGAAGATCGGCGCCGAAACCGTTAAACAGCGCTTCAAATTGTGGCACAACAAAAATAAGCAATATCGCCGTAATAATAAATGCCACGACAATAATGGCGGTTGGGTAGAACATCGCCTTTTTGACTTTGGCTTTGATAGATTCGGTTTTTTCTTTATAGGTAGCGATTTTATGTAGCAAGCCTTCAAGGATACCGGCCTGTTCACCAGCTTCGACTAAATTACAAAACAACTCATCGAATTGACGCGGGTGCTTGCGAAATGAATCTGCCAGATTATTACCGCTCTCGACATTACCACGAATAGTGCCGATCAATGTTTGCATCGCCGGGTTTTCATGGCCACGGCCAATAATCTCAAAGGCTTGCACGACCGGTACCCCAGCAGATAGCATGGTCGCTAGCTGGCGCGAGAAAATGGTAATGTCTTTCGAGGTGATTTTTTTGTTGCTGCTAAATAAAGGCTTAGGTTTTTTCTTGACGCGCAACGGGTTAATGCCCTGGCGACGTAGCTGTGCCTTGATTAGTGGAATGCTCTTGCCTTGCAACTCACCTTTGATCTTAGTGCCGCGTTTGTCGGCACCAACCCAGGTAAAGGTTGTTGCTTGCATTGCTTTTTCAGCCATTATTCTGGAATCCGTAGTTGGACGGCATGTAGAGTGCGTCTTTTATCGTGAATGGCAAGGCGCGATGAGGAACAATAGCTGACCTATTGTGACGATTCGCAACACGGTCAGTCGCGATAAAAGACGTGCTATGCGTGCCGTAGCGGCTCACCCAACGTGTAAACTCGCTAAGGCCATAAAACATTAAATACTTCAACATGCTAAGACAATCTCCAAAGCGGCCAACTGCGGAATCCAGGATTACTCAGTCGTTACCCTTATTATTTCTTCTAGGCTTGTAACACCATCCATGACTTTCTTCAAGCCTGACTTGCGCAAATCGTTAACTTCCTCACGTTCTGCTTGTTCTGCCAGCGTAATGGAGTTAACGCCTGTCATAATCAGTTTACCCATTTCTTCCGAGATAGGCATCACTTGGTAGATGCCCACACGGCCTTTATAACCTGCATTGCAGTGGTCACAGCCTTTCGGTGCATAAACCGTAAAGTCTTGTTTTAATTGCGCTTCGCTAAAGCCTTCTGCCAACAAGGCCTCTTTGGGCACATCGACCACGGTTTTGCATTCTTTACAGAGCTTGCGTGCCAGACGCTGAGCGATAATCAGCGATATCGTTGCGGCGATGTTATACCCAGGCACGCCCATATTGGCGAGACGGGTGAGTGTTTGTGGTGCATCATTAGTATGCAGCGTGGACATGACCATATGGCCTGTCTGCGCCGCTTTAATAGCGATCTCAGCCGTTTCCAGGTCACGAATCTCACCAACCATAATAACATCGGGATCTTGCCGTAAAAACGATTTTAGCGCCGCGGCAAAGGTTAGCCCTGCCCTGGGATTGACATTAACCTGGTTCACCCCGGGCACATTGATTTCAACTGGGTCTTCTGCCGTCGAGATATTGCGATCCTCGGTATTGAGGATATTCAGGCCGGTATAAAGCGAAACTGTTTTACCGCTACCGGTAGGCCCAGTTACTAGAATCATGCCGTAAGGTTGATTTAAAGCCTGTACATACAGTTCTTTTTGTTCTGGTTCATAGCCCAGCGCATCAATGCCCATCTGAGCGCTGGTTGGGTCAAGAATACGAATGACGATCTTTTCGCCGAACAAGGTCGGACAGGTGCTGACCCGAAAATCGATAGAGCGGGTTTTCGAAATCGTCATTTTCATGCGGCCGTCTTGTGGCACGCGACGTTCAGAGATGTCTAGCCGCGACATCACCTTAAGTCGTGCCGCAATCTTCATGGCCATGGCAACAGGCGGCGCGACTACCTCTCTTAACACCCCGTCCAAACGTGTGCGCACTCGGTATTTTTTTTCATAGGGTTCAAAATGAATGTCCGACGCACCGGCTTTAATGGCATCAAGCAGTACCTTGTTAACAAAGCGCACAATCGGCGTGTCATCGATTTCAGCTTCGGTTGGCTCCGCTGCATTAGGATCCTCACCGTCTGACATATCCAAATCTTCAAGATTGTCATCCCCTGCAAATGCATCTATAGAGTTTGCATTATTGTTTAGTGCATGCTCTATTGTTTTACGTAATTTGTTATCTTCGACGAGAACTGGCTCAGTATTAAGCCCAGTATTAAACTTGATTTCATCTAAAGCAGGCAGATTGGTTGGGTCAGACAGCGCGATATACAAACGACTGCCCCGTTTAAATAGTGGTAAGGCATTGTGCTTTAGAATCAGTGATTCTTTAACCAGGCCAACTGTGTCGTGATCCAGTTCAATGGCTTGTAGATCGAATAAAGGAATACCAAATTCACGCGATGCAGTAACGGCAATGACATTGCTTTTCAGTATCTTGTGTTCGACCAGATACGATGCCAGAGGAATTTTTTCCTCATGCGATTTCTCATAGGCATCTTGCGCCGTATTCTCGTCGAGCAGGCCATCGCGTATTAGATAACGCGCCAGACCGTTCAATATAATTTTATCAGAAGGTGTTGCTGAGCTTTGCATGGTTGTCCCCTGTCTTAGAGGTTAGCGGCAGCCAGC
>CAYUKF010000055.1:0-9791 GCA_964445215.1 uncultured Thiotrichales bacterium | reverse complement strand
AATGGGAAATTGAAAGGGCGCTCGTTCCGAGTAAGGCAGATATAGCGCGTAGCTATATTGTTCGTTAGACCTACATTTAGTCGCCCTTGATTGGTTAGCTAGCTGCCAGTGTTTTTTTGTGCATTTCTTTGCGTATTATTTCGGCGTTGAATATTCCCACCTACTGTTTTCTGCTGGCCACGGTATTTTTTCTTAGCATTGTGCTTGTGACCCTGTGCATTTTCTCCAGAACGTTGCCCATCTTTGTGTTCAAATTTTATTTTTTTAGGTCTCTTGCTTTGCCTTGGTTTGTTTAAGTGCGTCGTTGGCACATCATGCGTGGGTTCAAAGCCATCAATTATTTTTCGAGGCAGCAGTTGCTGAATGAGTCGCTCAATATCCGATAGCTGTTTGACTTCATCGGCGCACACTAAGGAGACTGCTTGCCCAGTAGAGCCAGCACGGCCGGTACGGCCGATTCGATGCACATAATCTTCGGGAACACTAGGCAAATCAAAATTGACCACCTGTGGCAATTGATCGATGTCTATGCCTCGTGCTGCGATATCGGTAGCGACTAAGACACGAACCAAACCATTTTTAAAATCTGCCAAGGCTTTTGTTCTTGCCCCTTGGCTTTTATTTCCGTGAATCGCCGTGGCTTTAATGCCAGCCGTTTCTAGCTGGCGCGTCAAACGGTTAGCGCCATGCTTGGTTCGCGAAAAGACCAGCACTTGTTGCCATTTTTCACTGTGAATTAACTCGGTGAGTAGTGCTGATTTTTGTTTTTTGTCTACGGGACATATCCAATGTTCAACGGTTTCCACTGTGGTATTCCGCGGACTGACTGAAATTTCCACAGGGTTTTTAACCAAACCTTTGGCAAGGTTACGAATGTCGTTTGAAAATGTTGCGGAAAATAACAGGTTTTGACGTTGTTTAGGTAATGCCGCAATAATTTTTTTAATGTCGCGAATGAAACCCATGTCAAGCATACGATCCGCTTCATCCAGCACTAATATTTCGAGCTGTTTAAAGTTCACCGCATTCTGATTGTATAGATCGAGCAAGCGGCCAGGCGTGGCGACTAAAATATCAACACCCTTGCGCAACTTCATCATTTGAGGATTGATCTTGACACCACCAAATACGACGGCAGAGCGCAATGGTAAGTTTCTGCCATAGGTGGCAACGCTTTCAGCCACCTGGGCGGCCAGCTCACGAGTTGGTGTGAGTACAAGAGCTCGCACTTGGTTGGCATGAGCACGTTGCCCTTGTGACAATAACTCTAATAATGGCAGGGTAAAGCCTGCTGTTTTTCCGGTGCCCGTTTGTGCGGCTGCCATAACATCTTTGCCTGCAATAATGGCAGGGATTGCTTGTGCTTGAATGGGCGAAGGCGTGTCGTAGCCTTTCTCAGCGACAGCTTTCAGAATCGGGTCTGATAGACCCAGAGAGGAAAAACTCATAGTGTATTGTCTCGTTTGATGCGTTTTATGGCGGGAGCCGCCGAGATGGCGGCGGTGAAGTCTACCTTAATGGGTTGTTAATAGCTATAACGCGTTGTATTAAAGATGTTTTTATACCTTGAGCCAGGACAGGGCATGCCTAAGGGTGTTTTGACTGGAAATCGGCTGTATTCAGGTAACTGGCTGGGGAGTAATGAAGCGTTACCCTTGTTACACAAGGCTCTACTGAAGAGCTGTTTTTTTTGATTTCCATAGATAATGACTGTAGATGAAGCCAATAGTCAGATTATTATCTGTTTCAACTAGCGGAGAGTCATCAAACTCAGCACCGCTAATATTGTCATAACGTAAGAACATAACCAGTAAGCGTTTACGGCTTTTCGACGTCAGCGTCAGCGCTGCGCGTGCACCAGAGTAGCCGCCGCTGGATGTGTAGGCTGGTCGATTAGCTGTGGCAAACTGCTGATCAACACCATAATAAATGTTGTTAAATTTGCTGTCGCTAAATTGAGGGCCAACAGATACGCCAGCTCGCCATGGCGTGGGCTCTGTAGAGAGCTGGTGTAAATAAGCGATATTAGGTGAAAAAGTGTAGCCTGCCTGTTTAACCCCATCACTGCTAATGTCAAAATTACTGCGAACAGGGAGTCTTAGCAGCCATTCATTGTGCTCGCGTTTGCTGAGAGTAATTTCAAGTGATGGGCCAATTTGCAGCAAACTGCCAATGTCCGGTAGCCCACGACGTAGTTCAACTTCATCGCTATCTATAGCGAGGTTGAAATCCAGGCTCAGATCCAGTGTGTAGCGCTGTGTTTTTGATAGCTGCGCACGTATGCCTTCATCGTCCGATTTAAACACCTCCCCGCGATAGATAATAAGCGGCACGGGGAAAGCAAAGGTTCGAGTATCTTTAGTGCCGGTATAGAAAGACTGGTGTAAGCCACCGGCGCCGAGCCCAAACTCCCATAGTGGTAATTCTTCAGAGTGGCTGTATTGTGTAAACGTCAGGGAGAAGAATATAAATATGAATCGACGAAATTGCTTCATGTCTGCTTTATCTTCTGAATGTGGTTACGGATTTTAGCAAAAAATAGTGTAGGCCGCGTAGGTGCCACGGCCTCTGTAATATAAATAGAAGACATTTTGTGCTAGATTCACTCGTTATTCTTTAATCTGTTCAACTCGTGCGTACTGTATGCAAATCCGTTTAATCGACTATGAATCGACGACTGCCGCAGGCATTAATAGGCGGGCATTGCGTGAGGCAATCACTTGCCAGCGTAGTGGTTTGCTACGCAATGATTTTCATGGGTCTACAGTAGATACCTGTATATGGCGGATTCCTGAGATTGACGATATAGACCTGGGTGTGTGGCAAAGTCGTAATAACGCATTAGCCACGCTTGGGTTACAGCAGGGGACGATTGCTCAGACCTTGCAAGCGCAGGTCAAACGTTTTTCTGCCAGCCGTATTGGCATTGTTATGGGGTCGAGCACATCCAGCATTGACCGCACCGAACTTGCCTATACGGATTTGACTGAGGCAGGACAGCTAAAACCACCCTATCAACAAGCCAATGTACACAACCCGCATTCATTGAGTCTGTTTGTTGCACATTATACTGGCGTGACCGGACCTGCTATGACGATCAATACTGCTTGCTCGTCTTCGGCAAAAGTATTTGCTGCTGCGGCACGGTGGTTGCGCAGTGATATTGTTGATGCAGTGTTGGTGGGTGGTGTCGATACCTTGTGCTTGAGCGTATTGCATGGTTTTGATTCGCTGCAACTTGTTTCATCTCAAGCCTGTCGTCCGTTTGATCAACATCGTGATGGTATTAACCTGGGTGAGGCTGCTGGTTACGCGATTTTAATGCGTGCCAGTGAGGCTGAAGAGGATGTGGGTGTAGTATTAAACGGTTACGGCGAAAGCTCCGATGCGCACCATATGTCGCATCCTCACCCAACAGGGCTGGGCGCGAGATTAGCTATTGAGAAAGCCTTGCAGCAAGCCAGCTTGGTGCCTAAAGATATTACGTATATTAACTTGCATGGTACTGCCAGTCGCGTTAATGATTTGATTGAGGGGCGTTTGATCGCAGAGATTTTCCCACGCAGTACACAATGTTCATCGACCAAAGGCTGGATGGGGCATACGCTGGGTGCCGCTGGCATTACAGAGGCATTAATCGCTGTTGATGCCATGCGTCACGATTACATTCCGGGTTCTATGAATTTGTTGGGTTTGGATGAGCAACTGGATTTTTCTATACAAGCGGCCAATCAGCAGTGTAATGTTGGCCATGTGATGTCAAATTCCTTCGGTTTTGGCGGTAATAACTGTTGCCTGATTTTTAGCCGGGATTTAAGTAAATCATGAGTTGTTTAAGCTGTAAAATAGTGGCCTTGGGCGCATGGGGAGAGGGGTTTCTTGATTGGCCGGGTCTGCAAGATTTGTTGCAAGGTGGGGCAGTTGTAGAGAATGTGGTTGGTGCCCCCAAGCCTGATATTATTCCTGCCAATGAGCGTAGACGAGCGCCTTTGCCGGTGCGCTTAGCTGTGGAGTCCTCACTGCAAGCAACGCAATCGTCAGGTTTTGATGCAAAAGAATTGAGCTGTGTTTTTGTCTCTGGCATTGGTGATACCCAGCTAACAGACTATATGTGCAAAGTATTAGCGACAGATAACAAACAACTCTCGCCAACCAAATTTCATAATTCAGTACACAATGCAGCGGCTGGATACTGGACAATGAGCACAGGGTGTATGAAGGCCGCCAGTTCAATTGCAGGGTTTGGCGAGTCTGTACCGTTAGCATTGCTAGAGGCCATTGTGCAGTGCCTTCAGGAAAATGTGCCAGTGTTGCTGACTTTTTACGATGCGCCAAGTTGTACAGTGCTACAAGGTTTATTGAAAAGCGACCAAGCTTTCTCTGTGTCAATGATTATCGTGCCGCTGGCAAGTAAAAAAGAAGGTACGTTACTAACAGTCGAGGTTAAGCAGCAGGCGGCAGATTGGCCAGTGATTGACTTGCCTGAGAACCTTCAGCATTGTTACGAAAACAATCCGGCAGCCCGATTGTTGCCGGTGTTAGAAAAAATAACTAATAAAAACCATCCTCCGGGCACATTGTTAAACATGCCATTGAGCGCCGGATCATCACTCGTTATTACAATTGACTGAGCTTTGTTATGGTTAACAATAGCCTGATTAAAAACAAAAAAGATGTTGTCATTATGGGTGGCGGGCTTGCCGGTCTTGGTTTGGCTTGGCAGTTGAAACGTAGCACACCAGAACTTGACGTGTTAGTTGTTGAGAAAAACAAATTTCCGGTGCCGAACACTATCGCAAAAGTAGGCGAGTCGACGGTTGAGCTGGCATCACATTATTTGACTGAAACATTAGGCCTAAAAAAACATTTTCAACAGTCCCATTTGAGGAAACACGGCTTGCGTTGTTTTTTTGGGGCACCACAAAATGACTATTCAGCACAAGACGAACTTGGTGTCAGCACTCTGTTTGGCATCCCCACTTATCAGCTCGACCGCGGCGTTCTTGAGAACCACCTTCACGATGAGCTAATTGATTTGGGCGTTAACATCGTAGACAGTGCAACAACGAAAGAAATATCTCTGGGCGAAAAAAATCATTGTATTAACGTGACGACTGATGAAGGCGAGAAAATTTTTCAGAGCAGATGGCTTGTTGACGCCGCAGGCAGACAAAAACTCATTAGCAACAAATTAAATTTAGGTAAGAGCGTCGATCACAGAGGCAATGCGGTTTGGTTTCGTATTGATCGTCGAGTGGTGCTTGATACGTGGTCTGAAGAGGCACAATGGCAGCATCGATTGCAAGACCAAGGTACGCGTTGGTTGAGCACCAATCATCTTACCGGACCAGGCTACTGGGTTTGGGTGATTCCATTAAGCACAGGAACGACGAGTATTGGTATTGTTATGGATGACCAAGCCTTGGAGCAAAGCGGTATTACATCGCTTGATGAAGCGCTACGGTGGCTTGATACCAATCAACCACGATGTGCAGCAGCGATTGCTGGTGTTAAAGTGCTGGATTTTTGTTTGATTCGAGATTACGCCTATAGCTGCAAAAAAATGTTTTCTGATGATGGTTGGTGTTTAACCGGTGAGGCAGGGGCATTTAGTGATCCGTTTTATTCGCCAGGCAGTGATTTTATCGCCATTAACAATACCTTTATTGATCATTTGATTGCCAGCGAGCGATCGGGTAAAGATATTCGTCGCGACAGCGCACTGTTTCATGTTTTTTATAATTCTTTTTTTGATAATACTTTATCGCTTTATTCGCACCAATATGGTGGTTTTGGTGATCGTAAAATGATGGGAGTAAAACTATTGTGGGATTATTCATATTATTGGGGTGTATTAACATTGTTGTTTTATAAAAATGCAATGACGGATAGTGAATTAATCCTTGAACTTAATCCACTGCTTAAACAAGCCAGCAGTCTCAATGCAACTGTTCAGAAAAAACTACGTGATAGAGCACAAAAACGCCTGGTTTTGCCTGCCCAAGGTGTGTTTCTCGATCAGTATAAAATTCCGTGTTTACGGCATTTTAATGATGTATTAAAAGAAAGTGATAGCATTGATATAAAACTAGCACTAGTTGAAAACGTGGAAATCCTTAAGCGTGTTGCAGCGTATTCAATTGATATATTGGCTGATGAACCAAGCGCCAATGTTAGTGATGATGAGCGAGATTTATTTGGTGATTATCGTCAATCTTTGTTGGCTTAGTCTTGATTGCTAACCATTCGATGTTGGCAATATTAAACACAGGCATCCAGGCAGCATTGCTTATTATCACACTATCTTATCCTTTTGTTGTGTATTGGGGTTTAAATAATTACGGACCAACTGCGCTTGCGGTTGTTTTATTTTTGTTACTGTTGGTGAGGTTTTTATTTTTTAGAAGACAGGGTAAGGCGCAAGGAGTCTTATTGGTTTTTTTCGCGATATTTTGCGCTGCCGTTATTGGTTTTGATAGTGAAAACTTATTGCGTTATTACCCTGTGTTCATGAGCCTTGCTGTCGCGATTGTCTTTGCTTTATCTCTAACATCAGAGATGACCGTGATAGAACGCTTTGCGCGTCTATCGAAGCGGCCACCACCGCGTTATGCAAAAATATATTTACGTAATTTGACCAAAATATGGTCTGTGTTATTGGTGTTGAATGCGTTTGTTGCGGGCTATAGTGCGTGCTGTATGTCACTGCAAAGTTGGACGCTTTATAATGGTATATTGTCGTATGTGTTTTTTGCTCTGTTTATGGTGTTGGAGTTGATTTATCGACAATTTTATAAAAGAAAATATGTTGGCATGGAGCTGCCTTAGTATTTGTGCCAGTAGAGCAAACAAAGAGAATAGGTCAGAGGCTCCTTAAACTTGCGAATGACAATAATTCAAATTAAATGATCAATACCAGCTCTATAGAAGCTTTGCGAGCCAGGTTTAGTACAGATGAATGGCCAGAATTCCTTGCTTTGCAACAGAATGATTTAGCAATTACGATACATTTGTCTATACCGAAATCATTGCAGTGGTTTAGCGGACACTTCCCCGAAAACCCAATATTACCAGGTGTAGTGCAAACGCATTGGGCGTGTGAATTGAGTAAATTATTATTCGCTGTTACGACACCCTTTGAGAAAATCACCAGATTGAGGTTTAAAACCATAGTACTTCCTGATGCAAAGTTAACGTTGTTGCTTGAAAAAAAACTTGATTTGAAGCATATAGCCTTCCTCTACACTTGTAATGAGGCCGTTATTTCCAGTGGTAATGTGAAATTTAAAGAAGCACCATAAATTGCGAATATTTTTGGCAAGAGCCTTAATATGAAATATTGTCTGGTTATCCCGCATTACAATCACCTGGGAGCGTTGCGCAAATTTCTACCTGTGCTTAGTGTCTTGCCTTATCCAAGTATTGTTATTGATGATGGCAGCGAACCATCAGTTGTTGAACAGTTGACGAGTGTTATTGCGACTTATGATGGTGTTAGTTTAGTCAAACATAACCGTAATCGAGGCAAAGGCGCGGCGGTTATCAGCGGTTGTTATCAGGCAAGAATGTTGGGTTGTAGTCATATCATTCAGATTGATGCCGATGGCCAGCACGATAGCAAAGATATTGAAAAATTCATTGCTTACAGCCAAGAGAACCCGCAAACGATTATTTCAGGCAAGCCCGTGTTTGATGATTCGGCACCGAAAGCCCGCGTGTATGGTCGTAAAGTTACTGATTTTTGGGTGGCATTGGAAACCTTATCATTACAGGTAAAAGACAGTCTATGTGGCTTTCGCCTCTATCCCCTGACACAGATGGAAATGCTCATTGATCGTTACCACATTGGGTCGCGCATGGATTTTGATACGGATATACTGGTTAAAGCAGTGTGGGCGGATATCTCGCTACACTTTATGTCAACGAAAATTGTTTATCCTGTAAATGGGGTATCGCATTTCCGCTATTTAAGTGATAACTGGCGCTTGATGCGGCTGCATACCAGGTTAATGCTGGGCATGTTTTTACGCACACCACAATTACTGTATCGGCGCATTAGTCGTATCTTTCGATGAGTTAAATATGCCTTCTTCTATCGCGCAGTCACATTGGTCGACAATAAATGAAGCAGGAACGCTGTTTGGTTTGCGTTTGTTGATGCTGTTGTACCGGTTTTTTGGCCGTCGATTGTTCTCAGTGCTGCTATTTCCTGTGGCTCTGTATTTTGTTATAAGCCGACCTAATTCCCGTCGTGCATCAATCGATTTTCTCCGTAGCCATTACCAGTTTTTCCCTGAACAATGGTCGGTTAAACCTGGTTGTTGGCAGGTGATAAAACATTTCCACCAGTTTGCTGAGGCAATACTGGATAAGTTGTTGGCATGGAGTGCTGATATGAGCATCGATGAGTTTGATGTACAAAACCCGGAAAAAGTAGACGCCTTGATGAGTGACAAGCGTGGGCGCCTCATTATTGGCACACATATGGGAAACCTTGAATATTGCCGAGGGTTTATTCAGCGTTACGAGGGCAAGGCCATCAATGTTTTGCTTTATGATAAGCATGCAGAAAATTTTGTCAGCATGATGCAAGGTATTAACCCACACTCGCGTGTGAATATTTTGCAGGTTGATGAGCTTGATGTGGCGACGCTATTACGCTTGAAAGAGCGAGTGGATCGTGGCGAATGGGTGTTCATTGCGGGTGACCGCACCCCTTTAACGGGCGCTAGGCGCACCGTTAATGTCAGTTTTTTAGCACGTCAGGCACCCTTGCCCATCGGCCCTTATGTCTTGGCCAAAGCGCTGGCATGTCCTGTTAATTTAATGTTTGCCTATCGTTATAATACTAACAAGCGTAGTAAGATTTATTTTGAAATGGTGCATTTTTCTGACAAAGTGGAACTGTCTCGCAACGAAAGGGATGCGGATCTACAGCGTTATGCACAAAAGTTTGCCACAGAACTTGAAAGCCAATGTGCTAAAGCGCCGTATCAATGGTTCAATTTTTACGATTTTTGGGCGGTGCCGAATATATTGTCTACTCAATATGTCATCGATAACAATTCAAAATCATTATGATCGGTAAGCCTGAGCGGTTTGATCCGCGTTTATTCGCCTTGATCCCACATCGCCCACCGATGTTGTTAATCAATCGCATTGTCAATGTTAGTGAAAAACAATCCAGCGCTATTGTTTTGATAGATGAGCAAAGCCCTTTCTTCGACTCAAAGCATGGTGTTCCAGCCTGGATAGGCATTGAATATATGGGGCAAACAGCCGCGTTGATTGCCGGTTGTCAGTTAGAGAAAGGGCTTGTTGAGCCGCATCTCGGATTCTTGATCGGTGCGCGCAGCTACCACGTAAAGCAGGATTATTTCTCCCCTGGGAAACCTGTTCAGGTGTGTTGCCAGGAAGAGGCTGTTGTCGGTAATGGGCTGGCTTCTTTTGATTGTAAAATTTATTATGACGATGTAAATGATTGGCTTGCGCAAGCTAGCTTGTCAGTGCTTCGCCAACCCATTACTTAAGGAACCTCTGATCTATTCATGAACTCGACTCTTGCACCTGAAATATCCAGTTTCTGCGTCGCCTAGAGCGCCTACTGTTGGTATGAATCTTGTCACCCCAAGAGCACTTCCTCAGGAATGCTACCGCATTCTCTCAGAGCCTGCCCCCGCGAAAGCGTGGGGGCGCAATAGCCCCACTATTGACGGCGATTCATGCCTTGTATTTTGAGGGCATGTCAAATCTGAATATTTCAGGCACAATCTACTTCGTCCAGAATAAAT
>CAYUKF010000054.1:6514-9810 GCA_964445215.1 uncultured Thiotrichales bacterium | reverse complement strand
GTTCTTTCACCTTTAAGAAAGGCTAAGGCCAAGCGCGCATCACCTAAAGTGCCGGTAACAAAAATACCATCGCCTACTTTGGCACCATCGCGACGTAATGCCTTGCCTTGTTCAACGATGCCGCAGGCTTGTATGGTTATGGTTAACGGGCCGCGCACGGTATCACCACCAATCAAGGCCATATTATGGTGTGATGCTAAATCAAACAAGCCACGGGAAAACGCGTCTAGCCAAGGCTGGTTAATCTCTGGCAAAGCAATAGATAAAGTAAACCAGGTGGGTGTTGCGGCCATTGCTGCAAGATCGCTGAGATTAACAGCTAATGCTTTATAGCCAATCAATTCAGCTGCGGTATCTGAGAAAAAATGCACGTCGGCGACTAAGGTATCGACCGTTGTCACTAACTCACACTGTGCAGGAATTGTGGTGATCGCCGCATCGTCACCAATGCCTAGCTGAACGAACTTGTTATTACCAAACCCGGTAAAATAATGCTTAATCAGATCAAATTCTGACAACGGGGAAATCCTATACTCAAGAAGTTTTAGCTAATCCAATTTCTTGCGCCCGATATTTACTTTTAAGCTTGTCGAGCACGCCGTTAATGTACTTATAGCTTTCTTCTGCGCCAAAAAGTTTTGCTGCTTCAATGGCTTCATTGATCACAACACGATACGGCACGTCTGGCCTGTGTTCTAACTCGTAAGCACCGATACGCAGCACCGCAGACTCAACGGGGTCAAGTTGTGCTATCGGTCGGTCAAGTAATGGTGATAATGCGTTATCTATGGCAACTACGTTGGCAGATACTTCTGATACTAACTCTTTAAAGTATTCTGTGACTATTTCATTCATTTCTTGATCGGTAAGAAATCGTTCAACAATATCATCACGATGCTGGCCTGTAATCTGCCATTGATACAAGGCTTGCACAGCTAAGTTTCTCGCTTTGTGGCGCGAACGTGTCAGTGATGGAGGTTTAGCCATAGTGATTAATCTTCCAGTTGCGCTAACACATTAACGGTTTCAAGGGCTGCCAATGCTGCATCCGCGCCCTTATTGCCTGCTTTTGTCCCAGCACGTTCAATCGCTTGTTCGATACTGTCCACTGTCAACACACCAAAACCAATGGGGATATCGCAAGCCATTTGCACTTCTGCTAAACCGCGTGTGCAACTACTGGCAACATAATCAAAATGTGGTGTGCTGCCACGAATGACTGCACCCAGCGCAATAATCGCCTGATATTCGCCGCTCGTCGCCATACGTTTTGCCGCCAGAGGAATCTCGAATGCACCGGGAACATACAAGACTTCAATGTCTTTTTCAGCAACGCCATGCTGTATCAAAGCATCTATTGCCCCGGTCACTAATTGGCCAACAATAAATTCGTTAAAACGACCCGCCACAATAGCAAAGCGCGTCTGCTTTGCTATTAAGTTGCCATGCAGTGATTTAATCGCCATTGTTATACCTGCCCATTGTTATGCCTGGTTATGTTATCTGAATGAGTCATTTGTATCTGAGAGATTTCATGTCTAGGGAATTAACAACTAACATAATCAATGACTTCCAGGCCAAAGCCAGAAAGCCCATGAAAGCGTTTGGGTGAGCTTAATAGTCGCATACGGCTGACACCAAGGTCGACTAACATTTGTGCGCCAACGCCATAGGTTCTAACATCCTCCTGCTCTTCATCTGCCTCATCGGCTATCGATGTTTTATCAATATTACTTTTGTTATCGAGATCTTCAACCCGCTGGTTAAATGTTTTTGCACGACTATCGTGAGCCAGAATAATCACCACACCTGGTTCTTTGGAATTTGAAATTGCCTGCATTGCTTTGTGTAGCGGAATACCAGCACCGGCCATATCAAGCGATAGAATATCGTTAAAGGTGTCTTGCACATGGACACGCACTAGCACGGGTTCATCTTGTTTAATGTCACCTGAAACCAGTGCTAGATGCGTGTCTTCGGTAATCAAATCACGATAAGCCAGCAACTTGAACTGACCAAATTCGGTCGGCAACACGGATTCTGCACCACGACGAATGGTTTTTTCATTGTTCAAGCGATAACGAATCAGATCAGCTATCGTGCCTATTTTAAGATGGTGAATTTTGGCAAATTTCTCGAGGTCGGGCTGTCTTGCCATGGTGCCGTCTTCATTAAGAATTTCAACGATAACGGCACTAGGGTCTAAATCAGCCAGGCGTGCCAAATCACAGCCCGCTTCGGTATGACCAGCACGAGTCAGTACATTGCCCGGCTGTGCCATGATGGGAAATACGTGCCCAGGTTGACGTATATCAGCAGCAACTGCATTCAGCGCAACGGCAGCTTTGACTGTTGTTGCACGATCTGCTGCGGAAATGCCCGTGGTAACACCGGTTGATGCTTCTATAGATAAGGTGAAATTGGTTCTATGTTCGGCATTGGTGCTATGTACCATTAACGGTAATGCTAACTGTTGGCAACGCTCTGGCGTTAAGGTCAAACAAATCAAACCACGGCCGTAACGTGCCATAAAATTGATGTCTTGGGTGTCGACTTTTTCAGCAGCCATAATGAGATCGCCTTCGTTCTCACGATCTTCATCGTCCATTAGCACCACCATCTTGCCGTTACGGATATCTTCGATAATTTCTTCAGTCGTATTGAATAACATAGTATGAATTAATAGAGGTGCCCTAAAGTGAAAATCCAGCATCGCGTAACGATACTCCAGTAATATTACCCTCGGTGATATTGCCCGTAACGTTATCATTATTCGCCAACAACAATCGCTCTAAATAACGGGCAACAACATCGACTTCGATATTAAGTTGTGTATTCTCTTTGTAATTAGACATAATTGTTTTACTCATCGTATGCGGCACAATATTAATGTCGAAACATTCACCATCAACCTGATTAACGGTCAAGCTAACACCGTCTATACAGACCGACCCTTTAGCCGCGATGTATTTAGCCAATTGCTTCGGCACCTTTATAGTAAAGCGTACTGAACGCGCATCGTCGCGCCGTGATTGTACCCCGGCAACACCATCAACATGGCCACTCACAAGATGCCCGCCCAAGCGTGTGGTGAGCTGCATGGCCTTTTCCAAGTTCAGCAAGGCACCCACTTTGAGTTGTCCTAATGTGGTATGCGATAAGGTTTCGTTCGATACATCTGCACTAAATGTGTATTGAGAAAAATCAATAACGGTTAAGCACACACCGTTTACCGCGATGCTATCACCAAGCGAGACATCAGCCATATCCATATCTGCCGTTTCTATATGCAAGCG
>CAYUKF010000054.1:0-6414 GCA_964445215.1 uncultured Thiotrichales bacterium | reverse complement strand
TTCAGTAAAGGCAAATTAACTAATGGCTGCGCTGTCGAACCCATTAACTTAGGCGCCATATAAATGATAAGTTCATCGATCAAGTTAGCTTTTAAAAAAGCACCGCAGAGTGTTGGGCCGGCCTCGAGCAATACCTCATTAATTTGCCGCTGCGCGAGATAGGCAAGCATCTTATCTAAATCAATGCGACCTGATTCATTAGCGCACACTTCCACCGCGATGCCACGGTTCTCGAAAGCCACACGCATCTCAGCGGCTTTGCTTGCCGTAACGACCATCGTAGCACCTGGCGGCCCATAGACAATTGCTTGCGGTGATGTGGTTAAATCACTATCCAGCACCACGCGCAAAGGTTGAGAATAAGCTGATAATGGCAAATACAGTTCATCTGTTTCAGCCAATTCACGCCAACGTACCTGCATTGTCGGATCATCGCTAAGCACGGTGCCACAACCCGTAATAATCGCACCACATTGCGCACGTAATCGCTGCACGTCGAGACGCGCCACGCTCGATGTAATCCATTTGCTCTCGCCGTTAGCCATAGCAGTACGGCCATCCAAGCTCATGGCCAATTTGCACACCACATAAGGCCGTTGGCGTTGCATGCGTGAAACAAAACCCTTATTCAACTGTAACGCTTGCTCTCGCATAAGACCAAGCTGAACATCAATACCCGCGGCTTTAAGCTGCGCAATACCTTGGCCAAACACTTGCGGGTTAGGATCTTCCATCGCGATAACGATGCGCTTAACCCCGGCTTCAATCAAAGCCTTCTCACAAGGCCCAGTGCGTCCTTGATGGCAACATGGCTCTAATGTGACATAGCAAGTTGCACCCCGTGCGCGATCACTCGCCGCTTTCAGTGCCACAATTTCGGCATGATCAGCACCGGATTTTTCATGCCAACCACTGCCGACCACAACACTCTGGTTAACGATGACACAGCCCACCCGTGGATTCGGCTTTGTCGTATACAGCCCCTGTCGTGCCAGCTGCATCGCCTGCGCCATAAAGCCATGATCCACGCGCTTAAATTTCAATGCTTTGACCAATATGACTCATGTTATCCAATAACGTCAGGTGTGGGGTAAATATTAAACTTTAACTCAATTTAACTTATATTTATGTAGTTAAATGCCAAAAAATACCGAAAAAATAATATAATGTGGATAAAATAGACAGAAGAAGCAAACAGACAAAGGTAGATAAAGCTAAAAACCAGAGTGATTACTCTTTATTTTCCCTTTTCTAAGCCTTCTATCTCTTTTTTAAATGCTTCAATATCTTCAAAGCTATGGTAGACCGACGCAAAACGTACATAGGCAACCGCGTCCAAATCTTTTAACTCTTGCATCACCCATGAGCCTATTAGCTTGGTATTCACTTCACGCTCGCCTTGTGTCAGTAAGCGATGCTTGATGCGGTGAATAATATCTTCAACCTGGTCTACATTAACCGGGCGTTTTTCCAAGGCTCTTAAAATACCGCTACGCAGCTTGTCTTCATCAAAGGGTTCACGACGCGAATCGTGCTTGAGCACGCGTGGTAAATTTAACGCGGCAGTTTCGTACGTGGTAAAGCGCTCGCTACAAGCATTGCACTCGCGGCGGCGGCGAATACTGTCACCGCCATTACCCAGACGCGAGTCGACAACTCGCGTGTCTTGCGCATCACAAAATGGGCAGCGCATAACACTCGACCAAGCGTGTATTGATAACCGGCCTAAGCAGCACGATACACTGGGAATTGCTTACACAAATCAAGCATTGCCTGTTTTGCATCAGCAATCACTGCTTCATCGTTGATCGCATCGAGCACATCACAAATGGTATTGGCTAATAGCACAGCCTCTGCCTCGTTAAAGCCACGCGTCGTCATCGCAGCGGTACCAAGGCGAATGCCGCTGGTGACAAACGGCGAACGTGGATCGTTTGGCACAGCATTTTTATTGACGGTGATGTTGGCTGTACCCAATGCTGCCTCAGCCGCTTTGCCGGTGATATCTTTATCTACCAGATCCAGCAAAAACATATGGTTATCTGTGCCACCAGAAACCACCTTATAGCCCCGCTCGATTAAAGTCTTCGCCATAGCCCGAGCATTTTCAACAACTTGCTTTTGGTAATCGATAAAACCGGGTTCGAGCGCTTCTTTAAACGCAACCGCTTTAGCTGCAATGACGTGCATTAGCGGGCCACCCTGCGACCCCGGAAACACCATAGAGCTAAGCTTCTTTTCAATGCCAGGATTAGATTTTGCCAAAATAATCCCACCACGCGGCCCTCTTAAGGTTTTATGGGTGGTTGATGTCACCACATCGGCAAAAGAAATAGGGTTTGGATAGATTCCCGCCGCCACTAGCCCAGCAACGTGCGCCATATCGACAAAGAGAAAAGCCCCCACTGAATCAGCAATACGGCGGAACCTATCCCAGTCAACTACGCGCGAATAAGCACTAAACCCGGCAACTATCATTTTAGGCTTATACTCATTAGCCAGACGCTCTACCTCGTCATAATCGATTTCGTTACCGCTGTCATCGAGACCATATTGCACCGCGTTGTAGAGTTTGCCAGAAAAATTGACATGGCTACCGTGTGTTAAATGACCACCATGGGCGAGACTCATGCCCATAATCGTGTCACCTGGCTGCAACAACGCCATATAAACTGCTGCATTAGCTTGCGAGCCAGAGTGCGGCTGCACATTGGCATAATCTGCGCCAAATAGCTGTTTGACTCTTTCTATCGCTAAACGCTCAGCCACGTCAACATAGGCGCAACCACCGTAGTAACGTTTGCCAGGATAGCCTTCGGCATACTTATTCGTCATTACACAGCCTTGCGCCTCCATAACACGCGTGCTGGCATAGTTTTCTGACGCAATTAGCTCGACATGCTCTTCCTGTCGTGTTGCCTCATCAGCAATGGCTTGCGCCAATTCGTCGTCATAGCCAGCGATGGTTTGATTATCTGAGAACATGGGAATCCTGATATTTGGTAAACTCCAGAGCCCGTTGACCCTAGGAACGCACATGTTAATGTATTTAGCGACACCCTGCATTTACCATCGATATTATTTATAACGTATGTGTAATGGCGATGCATTGCATCAACCATAGCTTTATTATAGCTACCGAGATTGTCGGATTTGTTTACATAAGCATTGAAGTAAAATTTTTAACAACCATATCTTATTGAAAAATAAAGAAAAATTTTCATGGCATAAAAACTGCTCTAAAACTAAATTAGTAGGAACCTATAAGGTTATAATAACAACACCCACTTAAAAACATTTCATTCGTTTCATAACATACTTAAAGTAACGAGCATGCATCAAATCGATCCGCTAGGCGGGCATAAACTAAAGGTCATTAAAACCAGCGAACCAAAATCGGTGCTCGCGCGTAAAATCATGCGCCTGCTGGATGGCTTACACCAAAGTGCAACGGGCAAAGCAATTTATGCGCACGTCCAACGTACGCTACGCGATTTTGAATCGTCACAAATGGATGTGCAAGATGGCTATGCAAAACTGCTAAGTATGCTGCTCGATGCTTACGGAAAACATCTGGCTCCTGACTCACCAGAGAAAGTTGATCTCAAATTAATGCAAATGCGGCTGACCCCACCGCTGTCAATTTCCGAGATCAATGCACTGAAAGAAATCACTAAAGAGTTTGTGGCCAAACTTGCATCATCTGATTCAGCAGAATACCCTGAATTTCAAACAGAAATAAGCAATATACTCACTGGCTTGGGATTTGCCGCTAATGAATATCAAGCCACTACCAAACAACCCCATGTTGCATCAGCCACCTTAGAAGCGCACCAAGACTCGGTTTTGTCTCCACTGGCACCCCAAGAGCCTGTCCCCGCGAAGGCGTGGGGACAGGTAGAGGGGGAGCACGCAGTAGCGAAAGACACAATCTCGATAGCCGATATTGCGACACACTCACAAGAGACCCTCCCTGATGACCTCGATGCAGGCAACGATGGGGCATTGCGGAAAATCCTTGAAGGCAACCGTTTACGCATCCAACATATCCAAACAACACTAAGCCAACAGCTCAACGATGCAATACGCCAAAGCGAACAGTTCGGGGTATTACTTGAACTCGAACGCGAAGAAGTATTGCGCTCTGAAACGATAGAGAATTTATCAGAGTTAAAAGAAGTTATTCTAAGTGCTGTTGAAAAATTGATCGGTGGTAACCGTAGTCTTGCGAATAAATTTGATAACACACAAAATTATCTAAAAATCCTCGAAAGCAATAGTCAACAATTAGGTGATGAGCTTGCACGTGTTCACCTGTTGAGCATGACAGATGAGTTAACTCACCTACCTAACCGCCGTGCTTTTATGCGCCGCCTGGAAGATGAAATAGGCCGTGTACAGCGTTATGGTTACCCTCTCACCCTAGTATTAATTGACCTTGATCACTTTAAAGCGATTAATGATAACTACGGCCATGCTGGCGGTGACGAAGCACTTCGCGTCTTTTGCCAAAAGGTTCTCGCTATATTTAGACATCATGACATGGTCGCTCGCTATGGCGGTGAAGAATTCGCCGTGATCTTACCTAACACTAATCATGAAGGCGCCGTACGCGCTCTTATCAAGGTTAGACAAGCCGCCGCAGAAACAACTATCAAGTTCAACGACGTCGAATTTCCACTCACTACTTTTTCCGCCGGCGTCACCATGTATCGCCCTGGCGAAACACCTAGCAGCCTGATCGAACGCGCCGACATCGCACTTTATCGTGCCAAGAACCTTGGCAGGAATCGCATCGAAACCGAACACTTTGACGGTGCTGATTCCTAATCACTAAGCAGCCCTAAAACAAATCCGTATCAGCTTCACAAACTTCTTCGTCAGCCCCTACACACTTCATAGACACTAAAAAACAGCCCCCTTTCGCACTGAATCAGGTAGTATTATTTGCTTTACCTAGTTTACGAGCTAACTTGTCGTGGATAAAACACAGCTAATTTCAGCCCTCAGTCAAATAATATCTGGCGATGCCGTATTGCATCAACAAGAAGATCTACATCCCTATGAGTGCGATGGGCTATCGGCCTATCGTGAACTGCCGCTGGTTGTCGTGTTACCTTCGAGTATTAAACAAGTTCAAGCCATATTGAAACTTTGCTATCAACTGGAAGTTCCAGTCGTTGCCAGGGGCGCAGGCACAGGATTATCTGGCGGTGCTTTACCGCACAAAGACGGCGTCTTATTGAGTCTGGCGAAATTCAAACAAATCCTGGCAATTAATCCACAACGCCAAACCGCCGTCGTACAACCAGGTGTGCGTAATCTCGCCATCTCTGAAGCAGCGAAGTCGTATGGTCTGTATTACGCACCTGATCCGTCATCACAGATCGCTTGCACTATCGGCGGTAATGTCGCGGAAAATTCAGGCGGCGTGCATTGCCTTAAATATGGACTCACTGTGCATAATATTCAGCAGCTTAAAGTCATTACTGTAGACGGTGAATTACTTACCATTGGTGGTGCTGGCCTTGATTCACCAGGCTTTGATTTGCTTGCCCTCATGACCGGTTCCGAAGGCATGCTTGCTGTCATTGTCGAAGTCACTGTTAAGCTGCTGCCTATTCCAGAGCGCGCTCAAGTTATACTCGCCGCCTTTGATGATGTGGCCAAAGCTGGCACAGCAGTTGGCAATATTATCTCGGCAGGAATTATTCCCGCTGGTTTGGAAATGATGGATAAACTGGCTATTCAAGCGGCAGAAGATTTTGTTCATGCAGGCTATCCTACTGATGCCGAGGCGATTTTATTATGTGAAGTCGATGGTACTAATGCCGAAGTATCCGAACATATACTTAAAGTACGTGAAATTTTAAATCAAAGCGGCGCTACTGAAGTGCGAACGGCTAAAGATGAGATAGAACGGCTACTATTTTGGAAGGGTCGTAAAGCGGCTTTCCCTGCCGTTGGTCGTATTGCACCAGATTATTATTGTATGGATGGCACCATACCGCGCAAACAATTACCTCATGTGTTAAAAACCATTAGTGAGTTATCAATCGAATACGCATTACCAGTTGCCAATGTCTTTCACGCGGGCGACGGTAACTTACATCCCTTAATTCTTTATGACGCCAATAATCCAGGCGAGTTAGAACGCACTGAAGAATTTGGTGGAAAAATTCTGCAACTCTGTGTAGATGTCGGCGGCACAATTACCGGCGAACACGGTGTCGGCATGGAAAAAATTAATCACATGTGTGTGCAGTTTAATAGTAACGAACTAACACAGTTTCATGCCATCAAATTCGCCTTTGATGAAAAAGGCCTACTTAACCCAGGTAAAGCTGTACCAACACTGCATCGCTGCGCCGAGTTTGGCGCTATGCATGTCCATAAAGGCAAGCTGCCTTTCCC
>CAYUKF010000053.1:8128-9835 GCA_964445215.1 uncultured Thiotrichales bacterium | reverse complement strand
AGGCCGGCCAAGTTGGCAATAACGTTTTCATGGCTTGGTGAGAAGAATTTGGCTTGCTCTTTGGCTTGCTCGATACCTTTGAAAACCTGCTCTTGTAATGGCTTGTTTTTATGTAGACGCTTTTCAAGTGCCAGCAAGCTCACTGCGTAACGTGTTACTTCAATGTCACGTTTGCTATTATCATTACCAAATTGATGGATAAATGTCGTTAGTCCTTGTCGTACGTTTTGGTGGCCATTAAAAACGTCACTGGCATTGTCGGGGTGCGTTTGAAACAGACTGTGCAATGCTGTTTCAACAAGTGTTGCTTCGCAGTTGCCAAAATGGGCTAATTGTTTGACGGCATCGATAGCCTGGAAGGCTCCGGCTAGGGCAATGATGCGGTTTTCTTCGCTATGATTCATCAATAGGGTTGCCTTTAATTCCACTTTGAAACGATAGTGCCACCGCCCAGACAAACATCACCTTGGTAAAAAACGATTCCCTGTCCTGGTGTCACCGCACGTTGCGATTCATTAAACTCTACCACCAAACCTAGTTTATCGTCATGTCGCAAACTGCACGCTTGATCACTTTGGCGATAACGAATTTTAGCATGACAACTTAATGGTAATGGTGGTGTTTCACCGCTGACCCAGTGCAGGGTATCAGTATGTAAGTATTGGTGAAATAAACGCGGGTGATTATGTCCCTGTGCAACCAATAAGATATTGTGCTGCATATTTTTGTCGACGACATACCAAGGTTCACCACTATTGTTGGCGATACCGCCTATACCCAGGCCTTGGCGTTGACCTAATGTATAAAACATCAGACCTTCATGTTTGCCCAGAGTTTCACCATCGACAGTTTGTATGATTCCAGGTTGCGGTGAAATATAACGTTTTAAAAAAGGACGAAAGTCGCGTTCACCAATAAAGCAAATACCGGTGCTGTCTTTTTTATTGTGATTTTCAAATTCAGCATTGGCAGCCAGTTTACGCACGACTTTTTTTTCGAGTTCGCCAATTGGGAACAGGCTATGGCTGAGTTCATGCTGACCTAGGGTGTAGAGAAAATAGCTTTGGTCTTTATTGTTGTCGAGGCCTTTGCGTAAACGATAGCGGTTATCAACATAGTCGATACGAGCGTAGTGCCCAGTAGCCACTTTGTCGGCACCGTGAGCAAGAGCGTGATTAAGAAACACTTTAAATTTGATTTCTTTATTGCATAGAATATCGGGGTTGGGTGTACGGCCTGCGCGATGTTCACTAATAAAATGCTCAAACACATGCTCGCGATATTCTGCGGCGAAGTTTTCGCCGTCGATATCAATACCCAATTTGTCGGCAACAGCGATGGCATCCGCCAGATCAATTTCAGCCGTGCAAGGTGAATCGGGATCTTCATTTTCCCAATTCTTCATGAATAAGCCACAAACCTGATGGCCTTGCTGTTTCAGCAATAATGCAGTGACGGAAGAATCGACACCGCCAGACATGGCTACGGTAATACGTAAAGAATTTGACATGATGAAAGGGCGTCAGCTTAAAAGCGAATGTAACCAATTAGGTGGATAAGGGTTATTATTTAAAAGTCGTCGATACAGTGTAAGACCTATGCATTCTATCTAGGGAACCTCTGATTAATTCATGAAACACGATCTTGCCCCTGAAATTTCCCAGCTCTGCGTCGCCAATCTTGCTAATAGCCCCACTATTGGCTGCG
>CAYUKF010000053.1:0-8028 GCA_964445215.1 uncultured Thiotrichales bacterium | reverse complement strand
CGATTGGCATCTCGATCTGAAAAATTTCAGGCACAATTTCGTAGTTCCAGAATTAATCAAAGGCTCCCTAGGCAATTACTACAAATTCTATTTCATTGTAGATTACTATACACGCGGATATTGGATTTTCGTAGCGTAAAGCCACGGTTTTAGGTCTTAATAGACGGGTACTGGCTCTTCAATGATCAGAAAAACCTGGTAAAATCAGTCTGTTATTTTTTCCTTCTCGGTTATTACTCTACCAAATATGAGGTTATTTTAATATGGCGTATGACAAGATCACAGTGCCGTCTGGCCAAGCCTTAAGTATGAGCAGCTCTGGCAAGCTACACGTGCCAGAAAACCCAATTGTGCCATTTATTGAGGGCGACGGTATTGGTGTCGACATTACGCCAGCGATGCGCAAGGTTGTTGATGCAGCGGTCAGTAAGGCCTATGGCGATGACAAGAAAATCTCATGGATGGAAATTTATGCTGGCGAGAAGGCCACCAAAGTCTATGGTGATGATATCTGGCTACCAGAAGAAACAATAGACGCTGTGCGTGAATATAAAATTGCCATTAAAGGGCCATTAACGACGCCAGTGGGTGGTGGTATTCGTTCTCTTAATGTTGCGATGCGTCAGCAATTGGATCTCTACGTTTGCCTGCGTCCTATACGTTATTTCGACGGTACTCCAAGTCCGCTGCGTGAACCAGAAAATACCGATATGGTCATTTTTCGTGAGAACTCTGAAGATATCTATGCTGGTATCGAATGGGAGGCCGGTAGCGATGATGTGAAACGTGTCATCCGTTTTTTGCAAGATGAAATGGGCGTCACTAAAATTCGTTTCCCTGAAACATCGGGTATTGGTATTAAACCCGTATCCGTAGAGGGCACACAACGTTTGGTGCGAAAAGCCATTCAATACGCGATTGATAATGATCGTGATTCAGTCACCTTAGTGCACAAAGGCAATATCATGAAGTTCACCGAAGGTGGCTTTAAGATATGGGGTTATGAACTGGCCAAGAGTGAATTTGGCGCAAAAGAGATCGATGGTGGCCCATGGTGTACGATGAAAAACCCAAAAACGGGTGGCGAGATAATCATAAAAGATGTCATTGCTGATGCCTTCTTGCAACTGATTTTATTAGAACCTAAAGAATGCGATGTCATCGCCACATTGAACCTTAATGGCGATTATATTTCCGATGCGCTGGCTGCCCAAGTGGGTGGTGTGGGTATTGCACCAGGGGCAAATTTATCGGATAGCATTGGGTTTTTTGAAGCCACGCATGGTACCGCACCTAAGCTTGCTGGCCAGAATAAGGTGAACCCAAGTTCATTAATTTTGTCTGCTGAAATGATGCTGCGTTATATGGGCTGGACGCAAGCTGCTGATTACACCATTAAAGGTATTGCTGGTGCTATTGCAGCCAAGACGGTGACCTACGACCTGGAACGTCTTATGCAAGATGGAACTCTGCTTAGTTGTTCAGATTATGCACAGGCCGTTATTGATAATATGTAAATTGATACCATATATTAAGAATCAGCAATCGGAGCCATTCCTTCTCCCCCAGGGAGAAGGCCAGGATGAGGGGATAAATAAAACAATGAGCCACTTTTCATGATCCCCTCACCTCAACCCTCTCCCTGGGGGAGAGGGAGTTAACGGGACAGCAGTGATTGAGAATAATATTGAGAACATTACAAAATAGATTTATGCAGCATATGAGCAGCCAAAAAGTACCCGAGAATGTCTGACGATAAACGACTCATTGGCAACGATGATGGTGATGGTTTGGCCTTACAAGAGGCGAAACCAAAACTTAAAAAGCCGCCACTTTTTAAAGTGTTGTTGTTAAATGACGACTATACCCCTATGGAGTTTGTCATTAAGGTGTTGCAGAGCTACTTTGGTATGAACGACGAGCAAGCAACACAGGTGATGTTACATGTTCACACGCGTGGGCAAGGTATTTGTGGTGTTTTTACGCGAGACATTGCTGAAACCAAGGTTGTCCAAGTCAGTGAGCTTGCCCGTGATAACGAGCATCCACTGAAATGCGTGATGAAAGAAGCTTGATTGCCCATAGGCCTGAGCGCCTCTTAGTGTGTGGTAGCAGGAGTAAAACGACATGTTGAGTAAAGAGCTGGAACTATCTCTTAATGCCGCGTTTAAAGAGGCACGCGACCGTCGGCATGAATTTATTACGGTCGAGCATTTACTACTAGCACTGCTTGAAAATAATTCCGTGACTAATGTTTTGGATGCTTGCGGTGCTGATCTCAATATCCTCAAGCAAGATCTTGGTTATTTTCTTGAAGAAACCACACCCGTATTAACAGATTCAGATAGTAGGGAGACACAGCCAACATTAGGCTTTCAGCGTGTCTTGCAGCGTGCAGTCTTTCATGTTCAGTCATCGGGTAAAGATGAAGTTACCGGTGCCAATGTGTTGGTGGCGATCTACAGCGAACAAGATTCGCAATCCGTTTATTTTCTGAAACAGCAAGATATTGGCCGTCTAGATGTTGTTAACTATCTTTCTCATGGTATGTCGCGCACGGGTGAAGAGGGTGGCGATGACTTTGAGCAAACAGCTAATGCTGAGTCAGCCAATGAAAGTGGTAAGACAGCATTAGATATTTACGCCACCAACCTCAATGAATTAGCCAAGCAAGGTAAAATTGACCCGTTAATAGGGCGTAAGAACGAAATTGAGCGCGCAGTACAGGTACTCTGTCGTCGTCGTAAAAATAACCCTTTATTTGTTGGTGAAGCCGGTGTCGGTAAGACAGCCTTAGCGGAAGGCCTGGCACGTATGATTGTCGATGGCGAAGTGCCAGAGGTGTTGCTTGACTCGACTGTTTTCACCTTGGATTTGGGTGCCTTATTGGCCGGCACAAAATATCGCGGTGATTTTGAGAAACGTTTGAAAGCCGTGCTGTCACAAATACGTAATGAACCCGGTTCAATTCTGTTTATCGATGAAATTCATACTATTATTGGTGCCGGTGCCGCCTCAGGCGGCGTTATGGATGCATCGAATTTGATTAAGCCTGGACTCGCATCAGGTGAGCTAAAATGTATTGGTGCGACCACTTATCAAGAGTATCGCGGCGTCTTTGAAAAAGATCGTGCCTTGGCACGTCGTTTTCAAAAGATTGATGTTGTCGAGCCGAGTATTGAGGAAACGGTTGAGATTCTTAAAGGCTTGCGTGGTGCTTTTGAAGAACACCATGGTGTGCGTTATACACGCGATGCCTTACGTATTGCTGCAGAACTTGCAGATCGTTATCTGACAGAACGTTATATGCCGGATAAAGCGATTGATGTCATTGATGAAGCGGGTGCCAGCATTCAGTTGATGCCCGCATCGAAGCGTAAAAAGACCGTTGGCGTACGCGATATTGAACGCATTATTGCCAAAATGGCACGCATACCGCCTAAGAGCGTTTCGGCGAGTGATAAAGATCGCTTACGAACACTGGATCGTGATCTCAAGCTGCTGGTTTTTGGTCAAGATGAGGCCATTGCTAACCTTGTTAGCGCGATTAAAATGGCGCGCTCTGGTTTGCGTGATGGTAAAAAACCCATTGGTTCATTTTTATTCTCAGGGCCAACAGGCGTGGGTAAAACAGAAGTAACGCGCCAGCTTGCTCATGTTTTAGGCATTGAATTAATTCGTTTCGATATGTCTGAGTACATGGAACGCCACACTGTTTCTCGTTTAATCGGCGCGCCGCCTGGCTATGTGGGTTTTGATCAAGGTGGTTTGCTCACCGAAGCTGTCAATAAGCAGCCTCATGCTGTGTTGTTATTCGATGAAATAGAAAAGGCACATCCTGATGTTTATAATCTGCTATTACAGGTTATGGATCACGGTATGCTGACAGACAATAATGGTCGCAAGAGTGATTTCAGAAATGTGATTTTGGTCATGACGACGAACGCCGGTGCGCATGACATGAGTCGAAGTTCAATGGGTTTTACCACGCAAGATCATAGTAGTGATGGTATGGAATCGATCAAACGATTATTTTCGCCCGAATTCCGTAATCGTCTTGACGCAATTGTGCCCTTTGCACCATTGGATGACAGTACCATTGGTTTAGTTGTCGATAAGTTTATTATCGAACTAGAGCATCAGCTCGATGAGCATAAAGTGACACTAAGTATTGATAAAGAGGCGCGCAATTGGTTGGCCGAACATGGCTGTGATGTCAAAATGGGTGCTCGACCCATGGCGCGAATCATTCAAGAGCAGATCAAAAAACCTTTGGCAGATGAATTGCTATTTGGCAAGTTGTCTCATGGTGGCCATGTGCGCATTAGTGCGGGTAAAGAGGGTTTGGTCTTTGGCTTTGATGAAGTTGAAGAGGCCCTTACAGAAAGTTAATGTCGCCAGAAAGTTAATGTGGCGAGCATAAACCCGACAGCCTTCTAACGGGCGCGATAAACGATACGGCCTTTACTCAGATCGTAGGGAGTGAGCTGAACGGTCACCTTGTCGCCAGTGAGAATACGGATATAATTTTTTCGCATCTTACCGGAAATGTGTGCCATAACAACATGGCCATTTTCCAGCTCTACGCGAAACATAGTATTGGGAAGGGTATCGACTACCGTTCCTTCCATTTCAATGTGTTCTTCTTTTGCCATCTTGCTTAAGTGGTTTCCTTCAGGATTATTTAGGTTAATTTACTATTATAGCGCAATAGCAGTTCTTGTGCCGTTTCAAAGCGTTGCCAGCTCCCTTTAAGATAGGCTTCTGTTGGCAAAAAATTAGCTTTGTAGCGCATTTTGTTGCAGTCATGGATCCAATAGCCTAGATAGAGCCATTTTCGACCTAAACGGCGCGCTTCCTCAATTTGCTGCAAAATGGCATAAATACCGAGGCTACGTTCGGCATAATCTGGATCGTAAAAGGTATAAACGGCGGACATGCTGTTATCAAGATAATCCGTTACGGCGACTGCCAATAATTTCTCATCGAGTCGAAATTCAAGCAGCCCGGTATCGATTTTTTTAGAACGTAAAAAACCCATGTACTCAGTTTTGCTATGTTGCTGCATGGGGCCGCCAGGGTGGCGCGCCAAGAGATAACGTCGATAAAGTGCAAAGTGTTCGTGGCAATAACTCACCTGTAGCCGATTAATATTGATGTCAGCATTGCGTTTGAGTATGCGCCGCTGGTTACGATTGAAACGTATTTCTGCAACAGGAAGGCGTAGTGAGATGCAAGCAGAACACTGTTGGCAATCAGGCCGATAGACAATGTTACCACTACGCCGAAAGCCGCTTTTGATAAGTTGACTATAGAGTTTTGAGGAAGGCTCAAACGCTGGGTCAAGCACTACATTTGTTGCTTTTTGTTTGTCGAGATAACTACACGCATGTGGTTGTGTTCGGTAAAAAATAATTTCACGCGCTTCCATCAGATGGTTTTCCAAGCCTGTTCAGACACTGACTGGTCACACCATTGGTTAAGGTGACTAGTAAATTCCTGACGTTGGATCTCTTTTGCGCCAAGACTGAGTAAATGCGCAGTTGTCATCTGACAATCAATCATTGCAAAGTCCCATTTCTGCAATGCCTTGACTAACGAGATAAAAGCGACCTTAGAGGCATCACGTTGGTGGTAAAACATTGACTCACCATAAAAAATCCGGCCAATTGACACACCATAAAGTCCGCCGACGAGCTCACCATCAAGCCAGGTTTCGGCACAATGGGCATGACCAAGTCGATGTAGTGTCAGATACCCATCTTTGATACGTTGATCTATCCAAGTGCCATCGCTGTATTGTCGCGCTTTGCTACAAGCGTCAATAACCTTATCGAATACACTATTAAAACGTATTTCAAAGCCCTTATTTCTAATAGTTTTATTCAGGCTACGTGAAACCTTAAGCTCACTGGGATAAAGTATGGATCTGGGATTGGGTGACCACCAAAGTATTGGCTGCTTAGCATCAAACCAGGGATAAATACCATGACGGTAAGCATTGAGTAATCGTTGTGGCGAGAGGTCGCCACCTATGGCGAGTAAGCCATCGGGTTCTATCGTGGCGAGATTGACATCTGGAAACGGTTCATCAGGATTGTTAGGGTCTAAGTGATAAGGTGCGCTATTAAAGGCGATAGACATTTTTAGTCTTAGGAACCTCTTGATCTATTCATGAACTCGACTCTTATGCCTGAAATATCCAGCTTCTGCGTCGTCTAAAACGCCTACTGTTGGTGCCAATCTTGACACCCCAAGAGTACTTCCTCAGGAATGCTATCGCATTCCCTCGGGGCGCAATAGCCCCACTATTGCCTGCGATTTTCGCTTTGAATCTGAATATTTCAGCCACAATCTACTTCGTCCAGAATAAATCAAGAGGTTCCCTTATTTTTGAAGGGCGAATGCGTTTTCACATGCTCAATATAGTTGCTAACACCATGGCGTTCCTGGCACAAAAAATCGTCAATGGCATGATGAAAACCTTCGTGCGCAATCCAATGTAATGAACGGGTTTTAACCGGTAAAAAACCACGGCTTATTTTATGCTCACCCTGAGCACCCGCATCAAAATAGTCAATACCATTAACAATACAGTATTCTATCGCCGCGTAGTAACACAGTTCAAAATGTAAGCTGTGAAACTCGGCCAAACAGCCCCAATGACGACCGTAAAGGTGCGTGGCATTGCGCATAAAAAATGCACCAGCGACATTATGTCCATCATATTGTGCCAAAATTAATAGCACCTGGTCGGGAAGGGTTGTACCCAAATTTTGAAAGAACTCAAGAGTAAAAGCCGGGTAATTATTCTTTTTTGAAAAAGTAGACAGATAGTATTGATAAAATACTTGCCATTGTTGGTCGCTTATTTCATGTCCCGTGAGAGTTTGTAGCGTGATGCCTTGTTCTTTAACGCGACGCCGTTCGCGGCGGATTTTTTTCCGTTTAGAGGATGTCATTGAAGCCAAGAAATCATCGAAGTGTTGATAGTGTTGGTTTTGCCAATGAAATTGATAACCCCAACGTTCCAGTATAAGTGAATTTTTTGTTTTCAGCTCATTAGAAAAACCTGGGTCTTCAGGGAAAAGGCAATGCCAAGAAGAATAATTACTCTCTTTTGCATAGCCAATAGCGGATTCTATTAACTGTTGTTTTATAGCTATTGTTTCAGCGTGATTATCCTCAGCACAGAGAAAGCGTTGGCCAACAACAGGTGTAAATGGAATTGCACTGACTAATTTTGGATAGTAAGCAAGACCATGTTGTGCGTAGGCATCGGCCCAGGCAAAGTCAAAGACAAATTCACCCCAGGAATGCAGCTTGCTGTAAAGAGGCAGTGCGCCAACCAGAATATCGTTTTGCCATAAGGTAATATGACAGGGTTGCCAACCAGACTTGCTACCGACACAATTGTAGCGCTCGATACCTTCAAGAAATTCGTAACTTAGAAAAGGGTTATTACGCTGATTAAGACGATTCCATTGTTTTTTATCAACATCACTGAGTGTGGTTTCATAGCGGATTAAATAACGAGATTGCATCTAAAGTACGCCTCTATGTGTGCTTGCAGCCTCTGCGTGATCCCAAGTATGCAGATGTAAGGCGCAATCCGCCGACAAGGCTGGTTGCCTTGCCAAGGATTGCAACGCGGCAGATGCATGCTTGGGATCACGCCCTGCGGGGCTTGCAGACAAGTCCAGGCTCGACGTTATCATTGCTCAACAGGCAACCAGCATGCCTTCGCAATGATGCCTTGATCCTGAACTTGTCTGCAAGCCAGAGGCCGCAAGCACACATAGAGGCGCACTTTACAGTATAGCGAAGACACAAGCTTCCGTTTTCCTTACTGGCAAGCATGTAAATGCAAGGTTGTTTGCTTATAAGCTAAATAGTATGGATTCCCGTCGCGCAGGCGCACTACTGTCCGGAATAAATATTACAGTTGTCTCTGAAGAGGTTGCAGTTCCTAAGTTTGAAGGGTAAAACCCATTGAAGCGACTCAATAACCCAAGGAACTGCAACATG
>CAYUKF010000052.1:0-9847 GCA_964445215.1 uncultured Thiotrichales bacterium | reverse complement strand
TAGCTACGCGCTATATCTGCCTTACTCGGAACGAGCGCCCTTTCAATTTCCCATTCTGTAACTTTTTAAGTGCAACCTGAGCCACGTCACAATTGATTGCTACATAAGCCCAATTATTACAAATTTTAATCTTGCCGACCTGATTGCCTGCGATACCAACATCGCCAGTTAGCGCACCCAAAATATCACCTGGCCTAACTTTTTGTTTTTTTCCGCCATCAATTTGCAATGTTGTCATGGGCGACTGATAAATACTTTGTCCTAATAAAGTTAGTGGCGGCAAAGGCTCTGTTACAAAAGCCTCACTAAGGAAAGCTTGCAACCTTTCCACTTTATAGCATTCTTTATCGCTATATAAGGTACATGCAACGCCTTTACTATCTGCACGCCCTGTGCGACCGATTCGGTGCGTATGCACTTCATTGTTACGAGGGATATGATAATTAATCACTACATCTAACGCTTCGATATCCAAGCCACGCGCAGCGACATCTGTAGCAACCAGTATAGAAACGCTTTTATTGGAAAAACGGACTATGGCTTGATCTCTGTCTCTTTGCTCCATATCACCATGCAAAGCAATAGCACTAAAACCATAGTGGCAAAGCTCATTCGCCACTTCCCGGGTTTCCACCTTAGTATCGCAAAACACCACAACAGACTCAGAACGATAATGCAACAACACTAACCGTAAGGCTGTTACACGCTTACCATTGCCATTGCTGCTGAATTTATAAAAAACCTGCTCAATGCTATCACTAGCATGGTTAGCATCCACTTGCGCCATCGCGGGCATTACCATAAGGCGATCAGCGATGGCGCGTATTTGATCGGGGTATGTCGCACTAAACAATAGGGTTTGGCGCTGACTCGGTATATGTTCAATGATCGTATTGAGCGATTCTTCAAAGCCCATGTCTAACATACGGTCTGCTTCATCTAAAACTAACGTAGTCAGACCATCAAGTTTTAGCGTGTTTTTTCGTAAATGTTCTTCGACTCGGCCTGGCGTACCCACGATAATATGCGCACCGTGCTCTAGCGAGCCAACTTGTGCCCCAAACGAGGTGCCACCACAAAGCGTTAACACCTTAACGTTAGCAATAGTGCGTGCAAGCTTGCGCAATTCATTAGCAACCTGGTCTGCCAGTTCACGGGTTGGACATAACACCAGTGATTGCACATGAAAGTTTTTTACATCGAGCTTTTGTAATAAGCCTAAAGCAAATGCTGCGGTTTTTCCTGACCCTGTTTTACCCTGCGCAATCACATCTTTACCCGCCAGGATAAAGGGTAGACTTTTTGCCTGAATAGAGGTCATGGCGTGATACCCCAGAGCAGCAAGATTCTCTAATAAGGCAGGATGCAAGGCAAGGGATGAAAAGTCGGTTTTACTCAAGGTTGATTCCTTAGGTTGATATCTTATATCGCGGTATCTTTATTGAAGCGGGATTAAATGCGTGATCGGCGCACACTAACGGAATAAAATATTGCGGCCAATAAAAAAGGGCAGACCCAAAGGCTTGCCCTTTTAGCTTTTACTCACCCAAAGAAAAGGGGAATAAAGCCGGCCTACATTGCTTGTACGAACTCAGGCAATGCAGACCAATCGTGATCCAGCTACTAGAGCGGTACGATATTTTCTGCTTGTGGGCCTTTCTGACCCTGAGTTACGGTGAACTCAACTTTCTGGCCTTCAACCAAAGTTTTAAAGCCTGAACCAGAGATAGCACTGAAATGTGCGAAAACATCTGGGCCAGATTCTTGCTCAATAAAGCCAAAACCTTTAGATTCGTTAAACCATTTAACGGTGCCGGTAGTAGTAGACATAGATAATACCTATTAATTTCAAGAGTAATACAAAGCCTGTTTGACGAGGCCATTTTGCTGGAAGTTTGCTATTACTTATGTCGAACAGGATTAAGACTAGACATCGAAATGGTGTGCATAAATAAGACTTACTTTCAAGCTAAAATGGATTGTATACGGATTAAGCTCATTGTCAACGAATATTCCCTTATATTTCCAATACATAGCGCGTGTTTGCTGAAAAACAACATGTATCAGCTAAAGAGGGGCGTAATACTGCATTTTAGGAGCACAGCATAACCTCTTGTATCTAGCACTACTGCAAGCTTAAACTGACCTTGCTTAGTTAGATACGTTGATACGTTCAGCAAAGAAAATAAATTTTCAAGACCGCCCCATAGACTATCAAGACAAGGTACTCGGTTAGAGAACACCAAGCTATTATTTCGCCATTAACAAACAAATATTTCATTCCTACGTTATTGAATCGTGAAGAACCGACTCCACAGTTAGTGCATAATCGGCGCATAAAGAAACGTGTGTGCTTACCGTAAAAAATAAGGCAAATGAATATGAACACTTTACTTAACGTGCGCAATACCTGGGTGCTGCTGACCCTACTAATTATGCCAGTATTTTTATCTAGCGCTGCACTCGCTGGCAAACTGGCAAAACCTGTTAATCAGACCAGTAAGGGTGTCGCTGTTAAAGGCTACGATATGGTTAGCTACTTTGTTGATGACCAACCAACGAAAGGCAATCAAAAAATTACCTATGATTGGAACGACGCAACGTGGCGTTTTGCCAACACAGATCACCGTGATTTATTCGCTGATAATCCGGGAAAATACGCACCACAATATGGCGGCTACTGCGCTTATGGTGTGAGCCAGGGGGCAACTGTTTCCTTTAACCCAGATGCCTGGACAATCGTTGACGATAAGCTTTACCTCAACCTCAGCAAGCGTATCCAGAAAAAATGGGGTAAGGACATCCCTGGCTACATTGATAGCGCAAACCAAAAATGGCCTGGACTCATTGCCATTAAATAAAAATTACCATTATAGCTTGAAACTTTGTTATATGTCGGCCAGCATATTACTGGCCATTTTTTTATGATCAACCACCTGGAGATAGTTTAATGAAATCAGCATTATTACCAATCATTGCAGTATGCGGCTTAACCGCCCTATTCGCTAACAGCACCGCTTTCGCTGACAACCAATTGTTTATGCAAAAAACACCTAATGATACCAATATAATATTAGCCTCGGGTTCGCAGAAGCACAGTGACAGCCATGATAAAACGCGCGCTAAAGAGCACCTCAACCCTTCAGGCGACAAGATGGACAAGATGGATAAAGTCGACGCAATGGACAAAACGGATGTAATGGATAAGATGGATAAGATGGATAAGATGGATAAGATGGATAAGATGGATAAGATGGATAAAGTAGGCCAATAGCAGTCATCACGAAGGCGATGCTTGCTACGAAAGCCATTGAGCGCCTATTACTATCCTTGCGACGAAAATAAACCCGCCGCAAAAACACGTAACAAAGGGGGCAGATGCCCCCTTTGTTATACCCATATCACACGCTAAGCTATACTGCCTCTTTCACGGCAACTACGTTTTTCTATGCTGAGTCTGCGCAACTTAAACATCGTCACTGCCAGCTGTGCCGTGCTAGGGGTTATCGTCCTGCTCCTGGCTAACTACGGCCCCGTTACCGACAACGGTATTCCGCAGCACCTGCTCTTGATCTTGATGTTTGCCGAATTCGTCGCCCTTGCCGGGCTTATGGGTGCAGTGATGGCGGTAAAACAAATTAAATTAAAGGGTATCAGCCTGCCTGTCGCATTATCAGGCCTGTCTTGCTTACTCTTCTGCCTTGCCTTTGCTACATTCGGCGTTTACATCTGGCGCACCTATATCGGCGCTTAACAAGACACCATCCAATTCTCAGAGGTACGTCCGTTACGTAGAAAGTAGCTAAGCAAATATCGATAGCTATTAACTAATATAAACATATTAACAATTAATTTTACCAAGGATTAATTTTGCGTTCTAATAGCCCCAAGACTAAAACACACAACGGAGAGAGATATGAGCAAAAACACCTTAACGACCTCATCAGGCGCACCCATCAGTGATGACCAAAATTCACTGACGGCGGGGGAGCGCGGCCCCATCGTTATGCAAGACTGGCAGCTCATCGAAAAGCTTGCTCATTTCAACCGCGAACGTATTTCAGAGCGCGTCGTTCATGCCAAAGGTTCGGGTGCTTACGGTACCTTCACCTTAAACAAAGACCTGTCAGATTACACCATCGCTGATTATTTAAATAGCGCAGGCAAACAAACCGATGTGTTCTTGCGTTTTTCTACTGTTGGTGGTGAAAGCGGTTCAGCCGATGCCGAGCGTGACCCACGCGGCTTCGCAATTAAGTTTTATACCAAGCAGGGTAATCACGATATCGTTGGCAACAATACCCCCGTATTCTTCTTACGCGATCCAAGTAAGTTCCCCGACTTTATTCATACTCAAAAACGTAACCCGGCGACCAACTGCAAAGATGCTGAAGCCGTATGGGACTTCTGGTCATTAAACCCACAGGCGATGCACCAGGTCACCATATTGTTTTCTGATCGTGGCGTACCGTTGAATTACCGTCATATGAATGGCTATGGCTCACATACTTATTCTATGTGGAACAGTAAAGGCGAACGCGTCTGGGTTAAATGGCACTTCAAAACGGCACAAGGTATTCAGTGTATGACTGAAGCGCAATCACGCAAGATGTGTGGCATCGACCCAGACCACGCACAACGTGACTTGGTTGCAGCGATTAAAGACGGCAATTTCCCACGCTGGAATGTCAAAATTCAGCTTATGCCAGAAGCCGATGCCAATACCTATAAAATCAATCCTTTTGATTTAACCAAGGTGTGGCCTCACGACGATTATCCCTTGATTGATATCGGTACACTTGAGCTTAACAAAAACGTTGGCAACTACTTTGCGGAAACTGAGCAATCTGCTTTTGCTCCAAGCAACTTAGTCCCTGGCATAGGCGCATCACCCGACAAAATGTTGCAGGCTCGCTTGTTTGCCTATCAAGATGCGCAGCGTTATCGCATTGGCGCTAACTATAATGATCTGTCTGTCAATTATCCGCGTGCTTGTGGTGCAAGCAACTACCAACGTGGTGGCGCCATGGCGGGAGCAACTTGCCCTTATGGTCACGGCGAAAGTAATAGCGCATCGGGTAGCGTGAACTACGACCCTAACAGCAAGAACGGCCCTGCTGAAGATATAACAGTTGCCGAGCCTGCATTGAACATTGAAGGCACTATGGCTCGCCATGATCATCGGGGAAATGCCGATGACTACAGTCAGGCAGGTGGCTTGTACCGTATTATGAGTGACGATCAAAAGCAACAATTGGTTAACAACATTGCTGGTGCATTAGGCAGCGCTTCTACAGGGGTGCAAGAACGTATGCTACAACACTTCGACAAGTGTGATCCAGCCTATGGTCAAGGCATTCGTGACGCTATAGCAAAATAGGGAATTGTAAACCAAGCCCGCATATTGCTGGCCTGGTTTCTTGCTCACAATAAGTATTGATGATGACTTCGCTGGCGTTACGGTGACGGACTCGGCCACGGATAATTTTTATCTCGTTGGTGCGCCCTCTTGAGGAAGTACTCTTGGGGTGCGCTATAAGCTGTCTGCCTGAGCTCTGAATTGTCTCATTGCCACGCCGCAGGAGCGTGGCAATGAGACACCCCCTACCTTTCGAGCCGGGTTTTCATGTTTTGAGCAGAACGAGCAACACGAGTTTAGTGAATACTTAACGAAGCCCGAAGGGATTCTAAAGTAAAAGTCTGGCAGTTGACGCTGTGGCTCTCGTTGCAGTGGTAATAGTATTAGGTGGTCTTTACTTAGCGACTTCTAGTCAGGAGACACCGAATTTTCTACAGACAGCCCTTGCAACTGCGATTGGTGCACTCGCAGGGATGGTAGTCCCAACTCCTAAGGCAGGTTTGTGATCAATGCAATTTTTTTGAAATGACCAGATTACCGGACTGGTTAGCGCTGAAAGATCGCATTGAAAAAAAAGCGTTAGAGCCGCTGCTCAGGTGTCGGTTTACTTTACACTATGTAGGTGTATAGTCGCCATAAATCCCCCCATTTACTTACGTCAAAGTCAGTATTTATATATTTATCAAACCCTTACCTCACTCTTTAGTGTGATGGCACGTCTTATGCTGATACGTTGAATGTATCCGACTGAATATATTAACCATGGATCTAGATAACTTTAGCAGTGCTGGCTTGCCAGTGCCATTATGTATACCAAACTGAAGGGTTAAGTTTAATGGCATGCTTAAAGGGAACGTTCTATCTGCATCTTAAGGGATGCGAGTATAAGTTCAACCATAGAAACGAAAAACCGTATGCTAGATACTGGCACTGCTCAGAGAGAACCCCCTCTAAAGTTATCTAGACCCTAACCAAGAGTTTTAAACATTCAACAGAAGCAAACCGACCTATGACCAGACCACTGAAGTTATACATCGCTCTTAGCCTTTCAGTAATACTGACAACAACGCCTTTGCTCGCCGGCAAACCGCTGAATGAGCCAATCAAACCTATTCCTGCTACTATTGATGTCGACCCTAAAAAAGTCGCATTAGGCAGAAAATTATTTCATGACACACGGCTGTCAAAAGACGATACCGTGTCATGTGCCAGCTGCCATGACTTGTCAACCGGTGGTGCTGACCATAGCCAGCAAGTCTCGATCGGCATTCAAGGCCGACACGGCATTATTAACACGCCTACTGTCTATAACACTGCCTTTTTATTTCGCCTGTTTTGGGACGGTCGCGCAGAAAACCTGGAAGATCAAATCGACGGTCCAGTACAAAACCCGATTGAAATGGGCTCACTATGGTCAGACGTTGTTGCCAAGCTTTACGAAGACGCTAAATACCCTGCTCTCTTCAAGGACGCATTTGGCGATGGTATTAGCCGGACAAACATCAAACTTTCTCTCGCCGAATTTCAGCGCAGCCTGATTACACCTAACTCTCGCTTCGACCAATATTTACTGGGTAACGAAAACGCGATTACTGCTAAAGAAAAACAAGGCTATGAACACTTCAAAAGCTACGGTTGCATCTCCTGCCACCAGGGAGCAGCGGTAGGCGGTAATATGTTCCAGTTATTCGGTGTCGCCAACTCTTATTTCCAGAAACGTGGCAACATTACCAAAGCAGACATGGGGCGTTTTAACGTAACCGGCAATATTGTCGACAAACACGTATTCAAAGTGCCCAGCCTTCGCCTGGCCGTCCTGACACCGCCTTACTTGCACGATGGCAACGCAGCTACTTTGCGTGATGCTGTCAATACTATGTTCACGTTTCAATTAGGTCGAGAGGCCCCTGATGAGGATAAGGATGCGATTGTTGCTTTTATAAAAACCCTTGCAGGTGAGCATCCGGAAATAAAAAAATGAACCCAACTTACAGGAGAGGAAAAAATGAACAAAGTAATTAGCTTAATTCTACTAATCGGAACAGTGGTAGTAGGCGCTAGCGTAGTCTACACGCATAACAGTATGTTTCAGGCATCTGAACAAGGCAAGGGTAATTTATCTTCAGTCTCTGAAGATATTCATAACCTGCGCCAATTAGACGGTGAGTGGAGCTTATCTGTTCTGCGCAGTCTGGTAACTGACTCCGATTTTGACGAAGTGGCCAGCTTTCTACCGCGTTTGCGTGAACTTCGTGTGACGTTGGCCTCATCGACAAACGACGAAGACAGCATACCGGACAGCTTGAAGAATCGTTTATATCGATTCCTGAATTTGATCGAGTCTAAAGAAGAAACAGTTGAGCAGTTCAAGACCAACTTCGCGGTCGTACGTAATTCTCAGAAATTTCTTCCAGTTGCAGCGAGCAGTCTTCGTCTTTTAGCAAGCGCGGCGCGATTAGAAGAAACTGATGCCGCAAAACTGGTAGCAAGAGTTCGGAATATTGCTGACCGCACTTCTTCATTCTCCCAACGGCCGGATGAAGGTACCAAGTTACGTATTTTAACCATGCTGAGCGAATTTGAAGAACAAGCCATTCAGTATTCACCTGAGTTAACTAATGCTCTACACAACTACATCTCACACTCTCGCATCATTCTCGAACGTACACTGATACTGAATAACATCGTTAAACGTGTGCTGGGAGCCGAAGTTTCTGATGCAGGCGCTGAGCTTTCGACACAGTTTAAAAATTTTTCTGATAACCTGGTTGCTGAAGTTGACTCCGGTACTGCTGATTTGAACAAGCAGTTGCTCTTTATGGTAATAGTACTTGGCGTTCTCGCTATTATTGCTGCCATTATGTATGGGGTCAGCGTGTTCAGCTTTGACAGAAAACTTAAAGTGAGAGTTGCAAAAGTCACTGAAGAGCTTGAAAAAGAAGTTAAAAACAATGCAAACAAATTCAACTCTGGCACTAGCATAGGACTAGTTAGCACCATCTGTGACATCATTACCAGCGAATTGGGTAACCCGGTTGCAAAACTGGGTGAAAGTCTTGAAGCCATTCGCTCTAGCACGAAGGGATTGGCTTTATTTAAAGTCAAAGTCGATAAGTGTATGCATGCCAAGTCTACCAATGCTTTCGAATTGATAAATAATTTGAAGAATATCGGCGACGTACTTGACGCCATGAGCGGTGATGCAACGTTGCATGATGTGCCGGAAGCCATCAATGATATGCAAGATCATATCTCACACGTAAAGGCTTTCACGGGTGAATTGCGCAACCTCGTTGATTCCGATCCCAAGCCTAAATACTGGTTTAACGTCAACGATGTAGTGGAAACCGCTATCGCTAAAGTGAAAGGAGAGGGACTTGATAGTAACATTGATATTAAGTCAAAACTTGGCACAGTGCCCAACGTCCATGTTTCAAACGAAGAGATGCAAAGCTCACTGGTCAGCATTATTCACAACGCGGTCGATGCGATCCAGTCTGCAGGTCGCGCCAAAGGTCAGATCTTGATTTCCACCAAGAAACACAATGACTGTGTGAGTGTGAGCGTGATTGACAATGGCAAGGGAATGGATGATGACACGCGTAATTGTATGTTTGAGCCCTTCTTTACCACCAAAGAGTGTGGCGCAAACAAAGTATCTGGTTTAGGTCTGTCAATAGCCCAGAGGCTGGTGACGCAAAATGATGGCAAGATCATTATCGAGAGCATTCCAGGCAAAGGCACTAACTTCTCAATCGTACTACCAATTAAAGACCAACTGGAAACCGTTGCTGACCACCAGAGAAAGCGAAGCAGCGTCGGACGGAGTATCCAGGTCAGGTAGCAGATGCAGCGTCTTTAGTCGGCGCACTTTCGTTTGATGCCAATGGCCTCATGGACTCAGGCTTTGTCCAGCTGTGATTGCGCCCTGAGGGAATGCGCCAGCATTGCTGAGGAAGTACTCTTGGGGTGCGCTATAAGCTGTCTGCCCGGGGCTCTGAATTGTCTCATTGCCACACCGCAGGAGCGTGGCAATGAGACACTGTAGACACCCCTACTCTTTCGAGCCGGGGTTTCATGTTTTGACCAGAACGAGCAACGCGAGTTTAGTGAATACGTAACGAAGCCCGAAGGGGTTCTAAAGTAAAAAGTCTGGCAGTTGACGTACATGGATGTGCTAATTTCGCAAGTTCATGGATGAACAAGAGCGGAGTCCTACTCTATTTCGGGCGTCCTGCCCTTCACCCTTCGGGTCATCTTCGCTACGCTACGATGTTCTAAATCGCTCCTGGCGATTTAGTCACTTCGATCAAGTAGGACTTTATCAAAACCTGCCCAAAATAATATAAATAAAAAAAGCCCCTGTCGAAAAGGACAGGGGCTGTTTCATTTTAAAGTCTGGCAGTGTCCTACTTTCACATGGGGAAACCCCACACTATCATCGGCGCTGAGCGGTTTCACTTCTGAGTTCGGGATGGGATCAGGTGG
>CAYUKF010000051.1:5751-9945 GCA_964445215.1 uncultured Thiotrichales bacterium | reverse complement strand
TGTTTATCAAAAAAACGATGAACGGTATCGATATGGCTGCTTTTACCAACGCCCTCGATACCTCCAATGGTAATAAATTTACCTTGGGCTGCCTTTACCATACTAGCGTTTCCCACCTAACTGGTATTTGCGTACTGCGTCATTATGTTCTTGCAAAGTTTCAGAAAAATAATGCGTACCATCACCTTTAGCAACAAAATAAATCGATTTTCCGTTGTCTGGATGTAATGCTGCATGAATAGATTTAACGCTGGGCATGGCAATCGGCGTTGGTGTCAGCCCTTTATGAATATAGGTGTTATAAGGTGTATCTCGACGTAAATCCTTGCGGCGGATATTGCCGTCAAACTCCTTACCTAAGCCATAGATAATGGTAGGGTCGGTTTGCAGGCGCATATTACGTTGTAGGCGGCGCGTGAAAACACCTGAAACTTGATCTCGCTCTGCATCAACATTCGTTTCACGTTCAATAATTGAGGCAAGAATAAGTGCGTCATAAGGTGTTTTAAGGGGGATATCTTTAGCGCGCGCCTGCCACTCTTTATTTAATATTCTCTCCATTTGACGATAGCAGCGTTTTAAAAATTCCAGGTCTGTCATACCTTGCGTAAAATGATAGGTATCGGGATAAAATCTCCCCTCTGGGTGCAGTCCAGCCAAACCTAAGTGATCCATAATCTCTTCGACGGAATAGTCATTCAGTGTATGCGTCAGGTTTGGGTTATCATTGATTTCATTCATCACTTCGTCAAATGTCCACCCCTCAATCAAGGTCAGTGAATGCTGAATGACATCGCCAGAGACTAACAAATCTAATAACACTTCGGGCTTGATCATCGGCGGTATTTGATATTCGCCAACTTTTATTTTCCCGGTAACCCGCTTCCATTTGGCTAAGCCAATGAGATAATAAGGTTTGCTTAAAATACCGCGTGCTTTTAATGATTTGGCAATGCTGTGTACGCTATCATTGGGTTTAATAATATAACGCACACCCTCGCTACCAAACTCAAGAGGTGTCGATAAAAAATAGCGTACATCCATGGCCAACCAGGCCAACACCAGACTACAGATTATTAGTAGTACAGCACTAATACGAAGTAGGATCTTCAGCACTAGAGTACTATTCCACTAGTTTGGTGTTCACGATCGATAAGTTGCATTATTTTTTTTGTCAATTCACCAGGCGCTGGCCAACTTATTGTGTCAAGTTTACCTTGCGGCTCCAGTTGCCTCACTGGCCATATACCGATGAGGCTATTACTCATAAATATTTCATCAGCATTGCTTACTTCCGCTAATGAAAGAGGAGATTCTCGCATTTCAATATTGTGCTTTTTCGCCAAACTCATGACACACTGGCGCATCACACCTGCGACACCAGAATCATTTAAGTCTGGCGTTATCAACTGTTGGTTTTTCACAATAAAAACATTGCTCATTGTCCCTTCGACTACATAGTTATTATGGTCGAGCATTAAGCCTTCTTGAATACCCTCATCCGACTGCCATTCAGCTTGAGCCAATACTTGCTCCAAACGATTAAGATGTTTGATACCGGCTAGATCGCTTTTTGCCAGGCGTATATGACAACAACGCAGCCGTATACCACTTGTGCGATATTCTTTTGGGCTATGCGGTAAATCATGGACACTTATTATACGACTTGGCGTTGCATCTGGCACGGGTCGATAACCGCGCTCGCCAACACCTCTTGTTACGGTGACTCTGACAATAAAATTGGCACTAATATTATGCTCGAGCTGATTAATCAACTGTGTGATTTCTTCTTTTAACAGTGCTTCATCAGGGCAGCTAATCTGTAAGGTTTTACAAGCATATTGCAGTCGCTGTATATGTTCATGCCATAACGCAATACGCCGCCCACGTATGGCAATGGTTTCAAATACGCCGTCGCCATAGAGTAATCCACGATCAAGGACATTAATCTGATCGTTTACCTTACCATTGATGAGAATACGTGTTTTCATAGGTCTTAGGATTGTAATGCCAGCAGCAAGCCCTTTGCCTTGCTGCGTGTTTCTGCCAATTCTCGCAGTGCAATTGAGTCTGCGACAATCCCGCCACCAGCACGAAATTGTATTGAATTACCATCATGAATCAGTGTTCGGATCAATATATTGAGATCCATATCGCCATTATCATTGATATAGCCAACAGAGCCGGTATACGCTCCTCTTGCCTCATGCTCCAACTCATGGATAATTTCCATGCAGCGCACCTTGGGGCAGCCTGTAATGGTACCACCGGGGAATACAGCGCGTATGACTTCACCTGGTGTCACATTATGGCGCAATTGGCCACGAATATTAGACACGATGTGATGGACATGAGCATAGCTCTCACGAACCATCAGGGCATCCACTTCAATAGTGCCTGGGCAACAAACACGGCCAAGATCATTACGCTCTAAATCAATCAGCATAATATGTTCTGCTCGTTCCTTAACATTTTCCATAAGCTCTTCAGCCAGTTTCTGGTCTGCTTGATAGGAAGTTGATCGTGGTCGTGTCCCAGCGATAGGTCGTGTTTGTACCTGCCTGCCTTCAGTTTGCACAAGACGTTCAGGCGATGAGCTGATAATGGTTTTATTATCGTAATACACCAAAGCTGAAAACGGTGCAGGGTTAGACTGACGTAATCGCTGATAGAGTGCCGCTGATGAAAATGCTTGGCTTGATTGTGCTTTCCATTTGCGCGACAAATTAACCTGGAACACATCTCCTTCGTAGATATAGTCTTTGATGCGTTCGACACCATTGATGAACTGTTGTGTATCGTCTTCCTCTATAGTGTGAAAGACACTTTCAAAATCATCAATTGCATTACAGTTATCGAGGTCAGCTATCATCTGATTAATCTTTTCTTCATCATTCGACACTAGATATAAACATGATTGTGCATGATCCCGAATGAACGCGCTGCGCACACGTGAGGCAAAAGCAATCGGTAAAATGGGGTCTTTATAGCAACTTAATGTTGGCTCAATATGCGCAGCTAATTCATAGCCTAAATAGGTGAACCAGCCGCCATAAAATGGTAGTTTGATATCAATCTTACTGTCAATTTGTGTCTTTGTTTTATTTTGTTGCCACAGATGATCCAGAACTGATAAGAAATCACTGTTATCTAATGGCTGATTATCCAGTGTCAGTAAAGTATCTTGATGAAGTATCAGCTGTTCTTCAGGGAAGCAAAACAAAATATCAAACTGCGATTGTGCTGTTCCGTGCGCAACACTTTCAAGCAGGAAAGGATATTTTTCTGGGTGATTTTGGTGTAGCGTGAGCAGATCGTCATAACGATTTAAACGACGAATAAAAGGAATATTAGTGTTAGGTATACTGCTTAAGATAAACGACTCATAATGAGTGTTGCGTTAGTGCCACCAAAGCCAAACGAATTGGACAGTGCTATCTCTATTTTCATATCACGCGCCTTATTCGGCACATAATCAAGATCACACTCAGGGTCTGGTGTTGTAAGGTTAATCGTTGGTGGTGCAACTTGGTCACGTATTGCCAACACTGAAAAAATGGCCTCAACTCCGCCTGTGGCACCTAATAGATGGCCTGTCATCGATTTGGTTGAACTAATCGCCACTGATTTCGCGTAATCACCAAAGCTGCGCTTAATCGCTTGGGTCTCTGCTTTATCGCCCGCTGGCGTTGAGGTGCCATGTGCGTTGATGTAATCAATTTCTTGTGGATTAATGCCAGCATTGGCAATCGCCAAATCCATACACGCACTAGCACCTTTGCCCCCTTGCGACGGTGAGGTCATATGGTAAGCATCGGCGTTAAGGCCATAGCCAATGAGCTCGGCGTAGATATTTGCTCCACGTGCTTTGGCGTGTTCATAAGACTCAAGCACCATGACGCCGGCGCCATCGCCTAAGACGAAGCCGTCACGATCTTTATCCCAGGGACGGCTGGCAGTGCTTGGATCATCATTACGTCGAGATAAGGCGCGAGCCGATGCAAAGCCTCCGAGGCCGCAAGCAGATGTGGCCATTTCAGCGCCGCCTGCAATCATCACATCGGCATCACCACAACGAATAATCCGCGCTGCTTCGCCAATGTTATGTGTACCCGTGGTACAGGCACTGACAACTGCGATATTAGGGCCTTTAAATCCGTACTTGATCGATAAATGGCCGGAGATCATATTAAT
>CAYUKF010000051.1:3439-5651 GCA_964445215.1 uncultured Thiotrichales bacterium | reverse complement strand
ATATATTCGCAGACATCAAAGTTTTTGATGGCGCCGCCAATGCGAGTGGCGAAGTTGGAGACATCAAAAGACGTAAGGGTATCAATGCCACTTTGGCCAGCCAGAATATTGCGCCAGCTATCGGCAACATTCAGTCCAACGGGACTAATCATACCCATGCCAGTAATTACAACACGTCGTCTATCTATATTGGCCATCTGTAACTATGGTTTGCTATGTTCTGGATAGTAACAATAACCAATACTAGCAAATGCCCAAAATCGGGCAGTCGCTAGCTTTTAGGTTATCTCATTTAGGTGGATTGACTATTAATATAATCAATAGCGTGCTGGACGGTAGTGATTTTCTCTGCTTCCTCGTCAGGGATCTCACATTCAAATTCTTCTTCAAGAGCCATCACTAACTCAACGGTGTCAAGGGAATCTGCACCGAGGTCATCAACGAATGAGGACGCGCTATTCACTTCTTCTTCTTTGACGCCAAGTTGCTCAACAACAATCTTCTTAACCTGTTCTTCAACGCTCATTACCTTGGAACCCTCCTAGTACGCGAATCTAGTCGCGCGCCTATTGTATCGTCACCCACAAAAGTTGCAACCATAGATCGTCGCCCGCTTTGCGTATGTAGTAAATTTTTGTTTAAATTCAATTAGTTGAATTGTATATTTATAATTATTTTTAGCCAAATATTGGCGCCTAAGCCATGTACAACCCACCGTTTACATTCAGTGTTTCGCCAGTTATATAGCTTGCGCTGTCTGAGGCCAAAAAGCAGGCGGCAGCGGCAATGTCATCAGGTTGGCCTAAACGCCCTACTGCAATCTGTCCTATAAGCGCTTGCTTATGCTCATCACTTAACGCAGCCGTCATATCAGTTTCAATAAAGCCTGGTGCAATACAATTCACCGTGATGTTACGTGAACCAATTTCACGGGCAAGCGATTTAGTAAAACCACACATGCCAGCTTTTGCCGCGGCATAGTTGGTTTGCCCAGCATTACCGGTTAAACCCACCACTGAGGCAATATTGATAATACGCCCCTTACGTGCTTTGGTCATAGGCCGAATACACGCTTTACATAAACGATATAAAGAATTTAAATTGGTATCAATCACATCCAGCCATTCGTCTTCTTTCATACGTAAAAATAAATTATCGCGGGTAATACCCGCGTTGTTAACCAATATGCTCGGTGCTGAATATTTTTCGCTAATGGCTACCATCATTTGTTCAACGGAGGCTTGATCACGCACATCGAGACACAAACCCAATCCATTGAGACCTGCCTCGGTGAGGCTATCACTAATTTTTTGTGCGCCCGCATCAGATGTCGCCGTACCAATAACCGTTGCACCTTGTGCTGCCAGTGCAGACAGTATGGCCTTACCTAAACCGCGGCTGGCACCGGTGACTAATGCAATTTCATTTTCTAGGTTCATTGTTCTCTCTATTCTTCAGGCAACAAAATCAGTGCTTGTATTAAGGTTACGCACTACCAATGAACGGTCGATACGCTTAATCAAGCCCGCCAATACTTTGCCCGGGCCACATTCAATGATTTCATCCGCGCCATAGGTTTTAAGTTGATTAACACAATCGACCCAACGTACCGGTGTATAAAGTTGTTCAATAAGTGCATGACGAATCGCATCAGGCTCCACATGCGCTTGTCCATCAACATTATGAATAACGGCAATAGTGGGCGTATTAATCTCAATGTTAGCTAAAGCTACCGTTAATTGTTTTGCGGCAGCTTGCATTAACAAACAATGTGAAGGCACGCTCACGGGCAAAATTATTGCGCGTTTTGCACCACGTTGTTTTGCTAAATCGGCAGCTCGGTTCACCGCACTGGTCGTGCCCGCAACAACCACTTGGCCAGGAGAATTAAAATTAGCGGCTGACAATGTTTCACCTGCGGCGGCAGCATTGCAGATGTCTATCACCGCATCATCTGCCAAGCCCAAGATTGCAGCCATTGCACCTTCACCCGTGGCCACGGCAGCTTGCATAAAGCGACCGCGATCACGTACTAAGATTACGGCATCAGCAAAAGACAGTGCATTGGCACACACTAATGCTGAGTACTCACCCAGACTATGGCCACTCATTGCAAGCGCAGCATCGAGGCCTTTACCTAACCAAACGCGATAGCAAGCAACTGAGGCAACCAATATCGCAGGCTGCGTTACTTCAGTACGATTCAACTCTT
>CAYUKF010000051.1:0-3339 GCA_964445215.1 uncultured Thiotrichales bacterium | reverse complement strand
AAGCTAAGCTTTTTACCTATCGCATTAATAATGCGTACATTGGCTTGATGTGGTACTAACCAATCAATGTCTGCTTGGGTCATGCCAGCAGCGTTTAAGGTTTCGTCAACAATACGCCCCAACGTATTGACTGCAACTTTAAAAACTTCACGACCTTGCATCTGAATAAAGGGTTGACTAGAAGGCACCGTAAGCAGTGGCTCATACTCACCATCGGCATGTAGATGTGTTGATATAATCCCAGGCTTATCGCTAGCGCTGAGTACAACCGCACCGGCACCGTCACCGAACAGTACGCATGTTGTTCTATCGCTCCAATCAATGATGCGTGACAGTGTCTCCGCGCCAACGACTAAAGCATTTTTTGCTGCACCGGTTTTAATAAACTTATCAGCGATGGACAGAGCATAAACAAAACCGGAACACACCGCCTGCACATCAAACGCAGCGGGGCCGTGAATATCTAAACGCTTTTGTAAAAGACAGGCTGTGCTGGGAAAAACTTGATCCGGCGTTGTCGTGGCAACAACGATTAAATCGATATCATCCGTTTTTAACCCTGCTGCATCAATAGCAGCACGCGATGCGTGTTCAGCGAGATCACAGGTGGTCTCACCCTCACCTGCGATATGACGTTTTTTAATGCCAGTACGATCAGTAATCCATTTGTCGGTCGTGTCTACCATGCGTTCCAGGTCGGCATTGGTATAGACCTTTTCAGGCAAAAAACTACCCGTGCCTGCGATGCGTGAGTAAATCATCCGGTACGTTGCTCAAGTGAAACACTGACTAACTCTGTTGCTAACTTTGCCGCTAGTTTTTCGGGCACATTTTTTTCCACTTCAATCATTGCTTCGTGTATGGCATGTTTAAAGGCAAAGGCATCAGCACCACCATGACTTTTAATAACAATACCACGCAATCCCAGCAAGCTTGCACCATTATAGTGACGTGGATCCATACGGTCACGAAACTGCTTAAGTACACTGCGGGCAAATAAGGCGGCAAGGCGTGTCATGAAATTTTTATCAAAGCATTTTTTAAGATGGTGACTAATCATCATTGCCACGCCTTCACTACTTTTTAAAGCAACGTTACCGGCAAAGCCATCACATACCACCACATTAACTTTACCTTGGTAAATATCATCACCTTCAATAAAGCCATAATAATTTAAATGACTGTTTTCCAGTAATTTTGCGGCTTGTTTAACTTGCTCATTACCTTTGATTTCTTCTTCGCCGATATTCAACAAACCAACAGTTGGCGATTGAATGTCGTCAACCGCAGCAACCAAAACAGAGCCCATGACGGCGAATTGAAAAAGATGTTCGGCGCTGGTATCAACATTAGCACCAAGATCTAGCATATGAGTGTGAGTATCAATCGTTGGCAAGGTAGTGCAAATCGCTGGACGCTTGATACCCGGTAAGGTTTTTAAGACATAACGTGCTGTCGCCATTAATGCACCGGTATTGCCCGCACTAACGCAAGCATTAGCTTGCCCTTCTTTAACCAGGTTTATTGCGACACGCATAGAAGAGTCTTTTTTGCCGCGCAGCGCTAAGGCAGGCGATTCATCCATTGCAACAACTTCGGACGCATGTTGAATAGAAAGACGCTCACCAACAATCATTTTCTGTTGGCGTAAAGCCTCAGTAATGGCGTCTTGCTGACCAACGAGAATAAGCTTTACTTTGGGGCTACCTTTAAGGGAGGTTTCTTTGATCAGCTGACAAGCTGCTGCGACGGTAGTCGTAACACCATGGTCGCCGCCCATGGCGTCGAGTGCGATTGTGATCACTAACTAATCGCTATGCTATTTAAAAATATGGCTACTACTGCTATTCGTCATTAGCAACATCAATAACTTTCTTACCACGATAGTGGCCGCTTGCACTGATATGATGACGACGATGGGTTTCACCCGTCGTCGGCTCAATCGATACGGCAACGGTGGGTAAAGCATCGTGCGAACGGCGCATGCCACGTCTTGAAGGGGTTACTTTACTCTTTTGTACGGCCATTAGTTTTGCTCCTAGAAAATCCTATTAATTTTAAATTCTTTCACTTGTCTCGTTATTCTTTAAGCTGACTTAACACAGCAAAAGGGTTAACACGTTCTTCAAGTTTTTCTTCATCGTCTATTGGCTTGAGCGCCATTTGGCAAACGTCATGCTTAAACATGATCGGTAACGATAATAATAACTCGTCTTCTATAATTGGCATTAGTATAAGCTTTTCTTCTTTTGCTAATACAAACTCAAACTCTTCGCCAAATTTTTTAGACGCATTTTCCAATGCCGCCTCATCGTTCAACACCAACATTGTTTTTCGGCTGTCTATGCAGTAACTTACCTCGCCTAAACAACGCTGGCATTCGGCAAACAATGTTGCCTTAACCGTTAATTGAAACTGAGGCCGTCCTCGAGCGTCACGACTAAACTCAACATCAACCTCGATATCGGTTTGCCCCGTGCTTGATATGGGGGGCAAGCTCTTGGGGGATAAAGTTCCAACTAGCCGCTCAAACTTGGCGATTGCGATGCTACCCTGTATATGCCGCGCACGACGTGCTTGCAGATACGGATCAACAGCGACTTCCCAAACTGATTTCACCAGATTGACTTCAACAGGCCTGAAGACATAAACGTTTTATCTTATAAAACAATACGTTTCGTGTCAAAATGCCATATTACCACGGATATTCCAAAGACGCGTTCCATGAATGATATTACTTTGATTTTGGCCTCATCATCGCCTTATCGACGCGAGCTACTATCTCGCTTACGCTTGCCGTTTATCTGTATAGCGCCAAATTGTGAGGAAACACCGTTAAATAACGAACCAGCCATTGATCTGGCCAACAGGTTAGCCCTGCTCAAAGCAAAAATCATAGCCAAATCACACCCTGAAGCACTCATTATTGGCTCTGACCAAGTCGTCGAGAGCGATGGCGAACTATTTGGTAAACCCTTGAATCACGCCGCAGCCGTAGCGCAACTCAGTAAATTAGCCGGAAAAACAGTGCAATTTCACACCTCATTATGCTTATTAAATGCCCTTTCATGCCAAATCCAACAAGCAATCGAAACCACAGCCGTGACATTCAAACCACTCTCACAAACAACCATAGAGGCCTATTTAAAAGCAGAGCAACCCTACAATTGTGCCGGCGCCTTCAAATCTGAAGGCTTGGGAGCCATTTTACTTGAAAGCATTCAATCGCAAGACCCAACAGCGCTGATTGGCCTACCGCTAATTCGGCTTTGCCAGTTTCTAGAAAATGAAAACATTAAACTCGTCTGAGTCTTATAAATTTTGAGGAAAAGAAGGAAA
>CAYUKF010000050.1:0-9996 GCA_964445215.1 uncultured Thiotrichales bacterium | reverse complement strand
CAGGGTCACCAAGCATCCAATACAATTGAGCATCTGAGATGCCTGCCCCACTGTTATACAGGGCTTCATATAGGGTCGTTGTCGAATTTTCCGCAATAACCGCATGAAGACGCCCTTTCTCAAAGACACGAGATTTCACAACAATTTCAACTGACACATAAAACGGATTGACAATATTTAAGACTTCTCCCTCATTAGTCGTTTCAATAAACAACTTCGGTTCTATGTCTTTCTTCTCGGTAACGTTAATGTTTAGTTTTTCAGATTCAACTGGTGGCTGTTTATCGCCAAATACCCATGTGCCGTTTTCATCCTTATATTTATATATATCTACTGCTAACGTGTAAACAGGCATGAAAAAAATCACTACCAGTAGTATTCTTATATAACTAAACACCCTTCTTATTCTCCATGATTATCACTCCAATATCGGCAGGGAGAGATCAAACCTCTTACATTATTTCCGTAAGCACACCCTATGCAAACAACAGCCTATTTTAGACATTGCCCAGAGCCATTTCGACGAAAGATATGCGCAAAATAAGCAACACTTGTAACACAAGTGCTGTAATACATTACTTATAATCTACCGATGCCGACCCTCGAAACGAGGACTGATATATAACAATAGGAGGGTTGCCTGCTTTTATACTAAAAAATAACAGCAAGACATAACTGAAAAAATTCCGGGTATATGACTGCGCGATTTCTGCAATAATAGAAGTAGTTAAATATTCTCTTCAAACAAGGAAATTTTTGCTGAATTCTTGAGCACTTTAATCCACGCCGTGTATTCATTATTACCACGTGTGCGTTGCTGTTGGTCTTTTAAGACTTGGCGTTGTTCATTGCTCAAACTGATTGAATCGCCGTCTTTAATTACAGTCATTTTTACCAGTGCATAATCACCGTTGCGCAAATCGATGATACTCGCTTGTTCGGAAGCTTCTACCACTTTAAACATATCTTGCAGAATAACGCGATTAAGCTGGCTATCGTTACGATTATAGAACTTTGTTTCGGTCCATGATAGTTCGTTTTCAGCAAGCTGTTCGGTAATATCATTGCCTGAATTTAAATCAGTGAGCAATCTTTCGGCCAGCTCTTGCGCCGCATTATTCGCAGCTTGATCTTTAAGGATACTACTAATTTCGTCGCGTACTAGGTCAAGCTGTTTTGGCTTGGGCTCAACACGCTCTTTTAGCCGTAAAACAACAATACGGTTGCCATCGATTTGCAGGGCTTCGCTATTATTACCTTGTGCGATATCATCGGAGAAGGCTGCGTTACGCACTTGTTGGTCACTGGCGATACCCGCACCACGGCCACGCTCAAACAATTCGCTAGTTTGAATATCTAAACCCAAAAATTCTGCAGCGACTGATAGTGTTTCTGGGTTTTCGTAAGTGGTGTCGACCAGCAACTCAGAACGCTCTATAAGGATATCGGCCGCTTTGTCACGTTTTAATTCGGTCTCAAGTTGAGACTTCATTTCATCGTAGGTTTTACCGCGTTGCGCCTGAATTGTAGTCAATTTAATAATATGAAAACCGAAGCTTGATTGCACAAGCTCACTGACTTGGTCTTGTTCTAGCGCAAAGACAGATTTTTCAAACGCTGGAACCATAACGCCTTTACCAAAGAAGCCAAGATCACCGCCGCTGCCTGCAGAACCAGCATCATCTGAATATGCTTTTGCTAATTCAGCAAAGTCTTCACCAGAATTAATACGATCAAGCAGCGCTTGTGCTTTGGCACGTATTTTCGCTATTGCGGCTTCATCCTCTACTGAATCAAGCTCTAAGAGAATATGACGAGCACGACGCTGCTCATCGACAACAAACTCGGCCTTACGTTCTTGGTACTGAAATTCAATCTCTTCTTCTTCGATTTCAATATCTGCCGTGTAGTCGTTAGCATCAAGCACAAGATATTCTATAGATACCTGTTCTACTGTTTGGAATCGATTACCGTTTTCGGCGTAATAACGTTGAATGTCGGCGTCACTGATTGCTACTGTATCGATAAAACGACTACGCGCAATAGTGAGCACGCTGATTTCGCGTTGTTGATCACGCAATTTAATGAACGCATCGAGCTCAGTATCGCTGACAACACTGCTCTGTACAATACTACTAACCGCTTGGTCGATTAAGATAGCTCGGCGTATACGCTGTTCAAAACCCTCTACCGATTCGCCCTGGATGCGAATTTGATCTTGATAACGCGCACTATCGAAAACATTATTGGTTTTAAATGCTTCGAGTGATTGAATGGTTGCGCTAAGCTGTTGATTGCCGATTTGTTGATCTGAGTCGCCGAGCTTAGCAAGTAAAATGTTTTCTTCAATCAAGGCATCTAATGCTTGATATTTAAGTGCGTCTTCGCTAAAAAAGGCAGGATTAAAATTTTCACCCAGTGTCGCTTGCAAGCGTGCGCGGTTTTGCAAATAGCGTCGCTGCAATTCGTTTTGGGTGATTTTTTCGCCATCAACTTCGGCGACATAAACATTGCTATCGGGCGTTAAATAATCAGCCAAACCCCAAAGGGCAAAAGTGGCGGTAATACCGATAACAATGATCCAGGCGATAACACCTGTTGCACGTTGACGAATAAATTCAAGCATAGGGAGGTTTTATTGTGATGATTACGTAGGTCGAATAGTAACCCAGATCGGAGTCAAGGCCTAGCGTGGGATCCTGAATAGGGTACTGCTTAACAGAAGCATCAAAGGGCACAAGCATCCTTCGCTCGGTACCCCTGAGCTTTGTTCGGTACTCTTTACTGGCGGAGTGGACGGGATTCGAACCCGCGACCCCCTGCGTGACAGGCAGGTATTCTAACCAGCTGAACTACCACTCCTAATACTTATGGTGGGTGCTGAGGGGATCGAACCCCCGACATTCGCCTTGTAAGGGCGACGCTCTACCATCTGAGCTAAGCACCCGTTGAAAGGAGCGCTATTGTACGGCATCCTTAAATCCCTTGCCAGCCTTAAATGCTGGGGATTTTGAGGCTTTAATTTGGATGGTTGCACCCGTCTGTGGGTTGCGACCTTCGCGTGCTGCGCGGTGCTTAACAGAGAAAGTACCAAAGCCAACCAAGGTAACTTGGTCACCACTTTTCAAAGCGCCGGAAATTGCGCTAATTGCGCCCTCAAGAGCGCGGCCTGCTGCTGCTTTAGAGAGGTCTGCGGATTCAGCCATGGCGTCGATTAATTCTGATTTATTCACTATATATCTCCTCAGTATTTATGTTGGGTGGCATAGGGTAAGCCAAAATTAGCCACTCGGATTTTGTATGAACCACACACCGAGAGAATGAAGCACAATCGGCGTAAAAGGGGGAACCTTTATACCAACTAGCAAAAAGCCCTGTCAAGTAGTGCCTACGATAAATCAGGGGGTGACTTGCAAAAAACACAGCAATTCATGACATTATTGGGTCAATGTGCGCGCAGCTGATCGTCTTTATTTTTAACGCCTGCGGTCCTTTTGCTGAGTAGTTTTTGCACTTCATCTTCACTAAGCGGCTTTGGCATGTGCTGCAAGGCAACAGCAAAGACCTCATCAATCCATTTAACAGGACGAATGTCGAGTTTCTGCTTAATGTTGTCAGGAATTTCTTCAAGGTCACGTTTGTTCTCTTCCGGAATAAGTACGGTATCGATACCACCACGATGCGCTGCCAGTAATTTTTCTTTAAGGCCACCAATCGGTAACACTTCCCCACGCAGGGTAATCTCACCTGTCATCGCCACATTGGAGCGCACAGGAATACCCGTTAGCGCAGACACCAACACAGTACACATACCCACGCCCGCACTTGGACCATCTTTGGGTATAGCGCCTTCAGGTACGTGAATGTGGATATCGTTGTCGCGATAAAACTCTGGGTCAATACCCAGCATGGCGGCGCGGCTGCGCACCACTGTCATGGCTGCTTGTGCTGACTCTTGCATGACATCACCGATCTGCCCAGTAATTGATAGCTTACCCTTGCCGCCTACAACAGCGGCCTCAAGCGTGAGTAAATCGCCACCGACTTCAGTCCAGGCAAGGCCAGTGACCTGGCCAACGTGGTCATTGGCTTCAGCCAGACCAAAACGGAAACGTTTAATGCCAAGAAATTTCTCGATATTACGCGAGCTAATCTGCACAGTACCTTTATGTTCTCCCAGCGCGGCTTGCTTAACAACCTTGCGACAGATTTTTGAAATTTCACGTTCAAGGCCACGCACACCGGCTTCGCGGGTAAAGTAACGAACGATAGAGCGTATCGCACCTGCTGATATTTTCAGCTCGCCGTTTTTAATGCCATTATTTTTCATTTGCTTAGGCACCAGGTAACGCTGTGCAATCGCCAACTTCTCATCTTCGGTATAACCAGACAAACGAATGACTTCCATACGATCTAACAAGGCCGCTGGAATAGGCGCTAATGAGTTTGCTGTGCAAACGAACATCACGTCTGACAGGTCATAATCCACTTCAATGTAGTGATCGTTAAAGGTGTGATTTTGTTCTGGGTCTAATACCTCAAGCAAGGCCGATGATGGGTCACCACGAAAATCAGTGGCCATTTTGTCAATTTCATCCAGCAGAAATAGTGGGTTCTTAGTTTTCACTTTAGATAGGTTTTGAATAATTTTACCTGGCATAGAACCAATATAAGTACGACGGTGACCGCGTATCTCCGCCTCATCACGCACACCACCCAAAGCCATACGGGTAAATTTACGGTTTGTTGCGCGCGCAATAGATTGCCCTAACGAGGTTTTACCGACGCCTGGCGGCCCGACCAAGCACAACACAGGCCCTTTAAGCTTAGACACCCGTTGCTGCACGGCCAAGTATTCAAGAATACGTTCTTTAACTTTCTCTAAACCGTAGTGATCTGTGTCAAGTATTTTTTTCGCGGCTTTAATATCCTTGGAAATTTTGCTGCGCTTTTTCCATGGGATATTAACCATATAATCGATATAGTTACGCACGACAGTAGACTCTGCCGACATGGGTGACATCATCTTGAGTTTATTCAATTCTGACAGCGCTTTTTCTTTTGCCTCTTTAGGCATGCCTGCTGCATTGATTTTTTCGGCCAGCTCGTCGGTTTCATTTGGCACGTCATCCATGTCACCAAGCTCTTTTTGAATGGCTTTCATTTGCTCGTTCAAAAAATATTCGCGCTGGCTTTTTTCCATTTGACCTTTGACACGACCACGAATACGTTTTTCGATTTGCAGTAAGTCAATCTCTGACTCCATCAAAGCCATTAAACGTTCAAGTCGCGCACGAATATCCATCATCTCAAGCAAGGATTGTTTTTCTTCAACCTTTAGTGACATATGCGCGGCAATAGTGTCGGCTAAGCGGCTTGGGGCTTCGATACCCGCCAGCGATGAAATAATTTCGGGTGGCACTTTATTATTGAGTTTGGTGTATTGCTCAAACTGACTCAGAATTGAGCGCACCAAAACAGAACTTTCACGCTCACCAAGTGCTTCAGCCTCTAATGTACCCACATTTGCCGCGAAAAAATCTTCGACATCTTCTTCAAAGGAATGGACTTCTGCACGGTGCTGTCCTTCAACTAGAACCTTCACAGTGCCATCGGGTAACTTGAGCAATTGCAGAATGGTCGAGACAGTACCAATATGGTAGAAATCTTCGAGCTGTGGATCATCGACACTGGCATCTTTTTGCGCAACAAGCAGCACTTGCTTGTCTTTATCCATCGCCGACTCTAGCGCCCTGATCGACTTTTCACGACCGACAAAGAGTGGGATAACCATATGCGGATAGACGACAACGTCTCGTAACGGTAACACCGGAAAATAACTTGAAGAGGAAATAACTTCTTTTTTAGAGTCTTCTTTTTTCATAACGCTGGGCTATCCACTCCTGTCGGTAAATGAGCATCACCCTAAATATTATGGGGTCTCAAGCAAACAATGCAAGCTGCCACACGCGCCGCTTATCTCGCTGACTATGCAGCCAACCACTACGAAACTACGTCAATACTTAGTCCGCAGACGAATTACTCGCCAACTTGGCTGGCTCATCATTCTGGTAAATCAATAACGGCTCTGATTCGCCCAGAATAACGCCATCATCGATAACCACTTTGCCAACATTTTCCAATGAGGGCAGTTCATACATGGTATCGAGCAATACGTTTTCAAGAATAGAACGTAAACCACGAGCACCTGTCTTGCGCTCCATCGCTTTACGCGCTACTTCGCGTAATGCGTCTTCACGGAATTCAAGCTCAGTGCCTTCCATATCAAACAGCTTAATATATTGCTTGGTTATGGCATTTTTTGGCTGAGTAAGAATATCAATTAAAGCCTTTTCATCAAGTTCTTCCAGCGTCGCAATCAGCGGCATACGGCCAACAAACTCGGGAATCAAACCATATTTTGTCAGATCTTCTGGCTCAACGGTGTGCAACAATTCATTAGCAGACTGTTTATCTTCTTTACTCTTCACTTCCGCAGAAAAGCCGATGCCACCCTTTTCTGAACGATCACGAATAATATTATCAAGCCCAGCAAAGGCGCCACCACAAATAAATAGAATATTCGTTGTATCAACTTGCAAGAACTCTTGTTGTGGATGCTTGCGTCCACCCTGTGGCGGAACAGAGGCAACGGTACCTTCAATTAATTTTAATAACGCTTGCTGCACACCTTCACCCGACACATCACGGGTGATTGAAGGGTTATCTGACTTACGTGAAATTTTATCAATCTCATCAAGATAAACAATTCCAGTTTGAGCTTTTTCTACATCGTAATCACATTTTTGCAACAATTTTTGAATAATATTTTCAACGTCTTCACCGACATAGCCTGCTTCTGTCAGCGTGGTGGCATCAGCAATGGTAAACGGCACATTAAGCATGCGTGCTAACGTTTCAGCCAACAAAGTCTTACCGCAACCCGTAGGCCCAATCATTAAAATATTACTTTTTGATAATTCGACTTCGTCTTTTTTGCCAGTGTCATTATTAAGACGCTTGTAATGGTTGTACACTGCCACTGACAACACTTTTTTGGCGCGCCCTTGACCTACTACATATTGATCAAGGATTTCACAAATTTCAGCAGGCGTCGGCAAACGATCATGCTCGGCACCTTCTTTCTCTTCGACTTCCTCGCGAATAATGTCGTTACATAGCTCCACACATTCATCGCATACAAAAACAGACGGCCCTGCTATCAGCTTACGTACTTCATGCTGACTCTTGCCGCAAAATGAACAATAAAGCAGTTTGTCATCGTCTTTCTTTTTGTCTTTGTCGTCACTCATATCTACATCGCCTCTTGTCGATTGGCGTTATTTCTCAATTGGATTATTTTTTGGCCGAACTAATAGCATCATTTCTATCTTCGATTACTCGATCTATAAGACCATACTCGACGGCCTGAGTTGCACTCATAAAATTATCACGATCAGTATCGCCAGCCACTTTTTCAATTGACTGGCCAGTATGTTTAGCCAGTATGCCATTCAAACGGTCACGTACCATCAAAATCTCTTTGGCATGAATGTCAATATCAGACGCTTGCCCCTGAAAACCACCCAAAGGCTGATGGATCATCATGCGTGAATGCGGTAAGCAATAGCGTTTTCCCTTTGCACCACCAGCAAGTAGCAAGGCGCCCATGCTGGCAGCCTGACCGACGCACAGCGTACTGACATCAGGCTTGATAAATTGCACAGTATCGTAAATTGCCATGCCCGCGGTGACTGAACCCCCTGGCGAATTAATATACAAATGAATATCTTTGTCAGGGTTTTCAGACTCAAGAAACAAGAGCTGAGCAACCAACAAATTGGCCATATAGTCTTCAACCTGGCCAACCATAAAGATGACGCGCTCTTTGAGTAGGCGCGAGTAAATATCATAAGCACGTTCGCCACGGGCAGATTGCTCGACAACCATGGGGATATTCATTGACAAATGTCCTCCAAAGGTTTCAGGCACCCCCACGCTTTCGCGGAGCCTGCCCCCGTGTCAAGCACGGGGCAGGCTCCATGCTTGACACGGGGGCCAGGCTCTAGGAGTGTTGGGTACATTGTGCCGTTGATGTCTTTCACTATTCCACCGTTAATGTTCGTTCCATTTGAAGAAGCAATGATCGCGCCTAAAACTGTTTCACCTCCACTTACTTCTCTTTTATTCCTTAACTGCGACGACCCATGATTTCGTCAAAATCAGCTTTCTTTGACTTCACTGTAGATTTTTCTACAATTAAATCAATAACTTTGTTTTCCAGTACCAAAGGCTCAATGCCTGCCATCCGTTCTTTATCAGCAAGCATCATCTTCACTGCCTCTTGCGGATCCTCGTAAGTAGCCGTCTCAGCAACAATATATTCTCTTAGCTCCTTTTGCGACACTTTGAGCTTATTCTTGAGCACTATTTCATTTAAAATAACACCCAAACGAACACGCCTATCAGCCTCGCCACGCAAGCTCTCACGCTCGATAGTAGGCAATTTTCCTTGTCTTGCCGCATTGTCTTTGGCGCGCTGCATAATGCTGTCAATTTCAGCCTCAATCATGGTCTTTGGCACAGTAAATTCATTTGCCGTTGCCAAAGAATCAAACACTTGCTGCTTTAACTGGCCTCTTACTGCCGTATCTAACTCACGCTGCATATTCTCTTTCACGTCTTTTTGTAGCGTCTCGATACTACCGTCCTCAATGCCCATACGTTCAACAAAGTTAGAATCTAATTCAGGGATAACGCCACCTTCAACTTGTTTTACCGTCACAGCAAAATGCGCTTCTTTCCCAGCTAGGGTTTCATCATTGTAATCGTCTGGAAAAACAATCTTGACGTCACGCTTCTCACCCGCTTTAGCACCGATTATTGGCTCTTCAAAACCGGCAAGCATCGTACCTGCACCAAGTCGCAGCGGATAATCTTCTGCCTCGCCACCTAAAAACTTCTCACCATCAATAGTGCCAATAAAATCGATAACAACGCGGTCGCCGTCGGCTGCGCCACGATCCACCTGTTGCCAATCTTTACGTTGCTCACGCATGCGATCTATCACATCGTTGACCTGTGCATCACCAAGATCACTGGCCATGGTTTCCAACTCAAAGCCTTCAAACTTGACTTCATCAAGCGATGGATACACCTCAAACACAGCGGTATAGGTTAATTCTTGACCTGGCTCAGCAGACTGATCATCAATACGAGGACGCCCCGCTGGCTTGATGTTTTCTTGAGTCAGGGCTTCAACAAAACTACTTTGAATGACATCGCCAACCACCTCGTCGCGCACGGCAACACCATAATCACGTTGTATAATCTTGAGCGGCGCTTTGCCTTGGCGAAAACCCTTAATACGGGTGCGCTGACCAATTTTGCGCAGACGTTTTAACACTTCGCTGTCAATTTGCTCGGCGGGAACAGCCACTTTCATCTGGCGCTCCAATCCTTCTGTGGTGGTCATTGAAACTTGCATGCAATCCCCTGTTATCTGTCTGTCTAATTGGTTATCTGTCCACCTGACAAAAGCCAAGTCATTGATATTAATGAAATCATAACCACATCACATAATTAAACGCGGCCAGGAAAATGGTGCGAAAGGAGAGACTCGAACTCTCACGGGTTACCCCACTGGAACCTAAATCCAGCGCGTCTACCAATTCCGCCACTCTCGCACAGCATAACTTACCAATTATACAGGATAATTTTCTCTGTATCATCGTCAATGGAAATAACAGCGCTAGACAATAAAACGGGTTCTGCCAAGCAGAATGCCAATAAAATAGCAGGGAAGATGGTGGGCCGTCACGGGATCGAACCGTGGACCCGCTGATTAAGAGTCAGCTGCTCTACCAACTGAGCTAACGGCCCATCTACATATAAAGTTCCACTCAACTAAACCACACCAAGCAAGCAGGATTGGGGTGACTGATGGGGCTCGAACCCACGACCACCGGAATCACAATCCGGGGCTCTACCAACTGA
>CAYUKF010000049.1:0-10224 GCA_964445215.1 uncultured Thiotrichales bacterium | reverse complement strand
CGATAGTGTCGCTACCTCAGTAGCCCAAGCCCAATTGCGACCAGGTAGCCCGTAAATAAAACACGAATAGGTAAACTAATACTTGGTAGGTTAAGCCAATGATTGTTAGGGGCGTTTATTATTAATATCCTTGTGAATTAAAAGCTAAATCGGAAAATCCAGCACTAGCGCTGACAATTCAGAATCCCACTGTCCATATACAGCTTGATCCATATCCTCGAGACCGTGAAAGGCGAGAAACTCCTGGGCGTGAATCACGCGATCTCCACGGGCATTGCGTATCTTCATTAAAAAGCCACCGCCCGCCTCATTGTGTATAGGCATGATGAGAAGTTGTTTGTCGCGATTGACTAAAGCAACGGAACCAAGCCCTTTGAAGTATCGGTCATAATATTCAACACTCAAATATAAGCTACCGTTGCTTAAACGAAGGTCAGTACTGGTACCTGCGTCAGTGTTAGTCACTATTGGTCATGCCTCTCGATACGCTCCACCAGACGCGAATAAACTTTATCGGCGGCCTTTGAAACAGCAGAACTCAAACCGATCCCCAACGACAAATCCCCTGCCTCGATCAAGTAAACACTGACATCTTTTGGGAAATCTTCCTTGAATATTTTTCTTCCTGCAAACAATGCATTGTCCCAACGAAAATCATGCAGGTTATAGCTCGGTTCTGGGAAATTCTCCAATTCTTCCCCAGGAACTTCAAAAATAGATCCAGGCTCTGAATCACTGCTATTCGCATCGACAATCACCAGTGCATCACTACCGCGCGCCTGGAACATAACATCCATACCGGCCGTGCCAGAATCAAAAATACGCACCCCTGCTTTCGGATTCTCATGGTGGTATGCCAGCAGTTTTTGAATCACGTAGACACCAACGCCATCATCTGACCTATTGGGGTTTCCACAACCTATGATTGACAATACGGTCATGCCAAAACTTTCCTCTACCCGCAGCCAGGAAACGCTTTCTTGCCTTGCCTCCAGCGTTTTTCACACTTTGGATTTTCAAAAGCATCCACGACTACCTCATTCAGATCATAAATCGTACCATCAAATCCAGACTCTTTAATGCCTTCTCGCACGGCCGTAATCGCCGTCATTGAAATTGCCGATATCACCGAGTGTTCTGCGTTCAAGACGGTGGCGTCTGCTGGATTATCAAAAGACTGTTTACAGGCGGAAACGTCTGTGGAATGTACCTTCCGACACATGGCGGGCCGAGCTGAATAGACTGTGCACGAATGATCTGATAAAAACGCACACGGTATGTTGGTCTGAATTCGCTTAGACTGTGACAAGGTCGATACCAAGTGATTATTGACGCGCGCTCGATCTAGAATCGCGTCCTTCTGGTCTGGTGTTAATACCGACTCCACATAATGCGTCATTGCGAAAACCTCCTCCGCGCCCACTTCAACTTTAAAATGACAACAATAATCACAACCATCCCGACAATCCAGCACAGCTCCTGAATGCTCGAGTACGCCCACCATTGTGGCATCAAGCCGCTGATTCGCGTGGGTAACCGCGGTAAGCACTGATTCCCCGCTACCGTCTATCTCACAGTCTTTGATGACTTGACCTTTTTCAATATCGAAGGCCGCCTGAAGTTTTTCTTGAAATTTCTGCATGATAAATAATCGCCCACTATCTTTATTATTCGTGACGACAGAATTGCCCAAGTCTCAATATTACTTGAACATCAGTGTTAATTAATCGGCACCCAAAAAAATAATGGCGCGGTTAAATAATAAATCGCGCCATTTCTCTGCATGGAAAGGATTTCGAGAGGGAATAGTGTTCCACAGGAAGTATTCAATCTAGATATCTGTTTAATCGAACCCCCTACGACAATCAAAGACTATTGAGCTGTTTTAAAAATGGTACCCGATACCAACACCAAGAATCCAGGCATCTACGTCCAACTCATCCGCTGTGACACCACCAACCTTCACATCAGCGTCAAACATAAGATATTTAAGATCTGCGTTGAGCGAAACATTCGATGTAAGCATAAAATCAGCACCACCACCAATAACCCAACCGATCGTATTCTCAACCTCCGCGTTCAGGGTATCCAAAGTGCCACTCTCATTGTAAAATATATTGTAATTAAACCCGGCTGCTACATATGGACGAATCTTTGGATCATCAGGCGAAAAATGATACTGCAGAGTGAAAATAGGGGGCAGAACACTGACCGACCCGAGTGAGGTGCCCGCCGATTCAACATCGAAGTTCAGTGTTGTTGCGAGCACATTCAAACCTATATGGGGCGTAAAAAAATAGGTCGCATCAACTGCGATTCGAATATCATTATCTAAATCAAGATCCAAACCACCTGATGCAGTACTATTGGAAGATGCATTTGTATTTACGATAATCCCAGTCGTGTGGATATTCCATGACTCTGCATTGGCGCTTTGAAAGGCCATAGCAAACACCAAAAATAGTGCCCCACTCAGGCATCTGGTTAACACACTTAATTTATAATCTTTAACTAGCATATTTGTAACTCCTCATGATTTAAAAAATAGAGCCAAGACTGCAGATCAAACCCCACCGAATACTGCCTTTATATTCGCCAAAGTCGACAAGACCACTCCGCCTCAACAGGCAACATCAATTCCGGCAACTCACAAAACTTGCTGTGAACCAGAAAATACATACAGGTCTCACAGGCCTGGTCATCATCCTTATCCTCGCTGGGACTGTAAGCGGTTAGCGTAAAACCGGCATTCACCAATTTATTACTGTAATCTGCCTCTTCCAATGTTTGCAATCGAGCCACAATCTCGTTGACCTCCTCACTGCTGTAAGCACGCGGTTCAACTTGGGTCTTCAACCCATTGTTTAATTTATTCTCGAGTACTGCCCGAAGGGAATCGTCCGCTTTAACTTGCTCTGGCGAAACTGTTTCAGTTTCGCCCACAATAAAGCCTACGCGAACTGTTGCTGATCAAATCCGCCACAACCGACACCACCATTCCGCTTCGACCGGTACCGCGAGTTCGGGTAAATCACACCATTTTCTGTGCACTAAATAGTACATGCACTCCAAGCATCGCTGTTCATCTTCTCCGTAGGGCTTGTCCACAAACCCAGAGATCACTAGCTTCTCTTCAAGCGAGTCTGAATCCAGCTCTCTTAACTCAACAAGAACTTGTTCGAATTCGATGTTGTTTTCAGGAAAAGGCTCGGTTTTGGTTTCCAAACCATTGGCCATTAAGCGGCCAATGCGGTCACGCAACGCGTCGTCATCTGCATCACTCACGATAGCACCTCATAGTTTTATTCTTAGCGCTAGGATAGGAATCGAGCACCCACCGCTACGGCTAAGTGGGCACTCGATTGATATAACACCTTAAGATGTTTTAAAACGTGAAAGCTCTTTGCCCGTCTTAGCATCATGCGCATGCACGGTACACACCAGACAGGAATCATAAGAACGGGCCACATGACCTACTTCAACCGGGTCGCTTGGATCAGCTATCGGCGTACCGATCAACGCTTCTTCGATTGGACCGCGCTCTTCCGCTTCGCTACGCGGACCGACATTCCAGGTTGTTGGCGCAATGATCTGGTAGTTCTTGATCTTACCGCCTTCAACTTCAATCCAGTGACACAACGCACCACGAATCGCTTCGGTTGCACCCCAACCCTGACCATCTTGTTCTTTAGGCTTGATGTAAAAAGGCTCATCTAAACGCAATTCACGTAAACAACGTTCCATTTGACGGTAGATATATTTAACCTCATGCATACGTGCAAAATGACGCAACAGTACATTTGCACCGCCCATTTTCTTGTACATATCCAGAACCAAACCGTCACTGTACTGCCAGTCTTCCATGTGATCGCCGCCGTAAATCAATTCACGCGCCAATGGACCTGCTTCAAGGTGGCCATTTTCTGCGTGCAAAGTTGCCGTAGACCATGAATAGTTTTTCTCAAAATCATGCTTATTATTGGATATTGGCTTCGTCGTACGATCAAACGGATGTTTAGCACCACCCCCTTCGTCATACCATGCATGAGTAACATCTTCACGCGTCATCTTCTGATCCATATGTTTGTAAGTGCCAGTAGCACCATCAAAAACACCACCCGGCATCTGAACAGATTGATTACGACTATCGATGGTAGGTTTATTGTATTTCTCTTCGTGCGGCAAATAACCCCAGGAGATAAATTTATCCAGACCTTTACCGTATTTATCCAGACCGATATCACAGCCCATACGCCACATCATGCCAAGGTCAGAATTTGCATGCTCTGGTTTTTCATCTAGCCACGCCATGAAATCATCATAGGTTTGAATTTCTTCATAACGTTCCAGCGAACAACCTAACCACATTGGCTCAATCCAGTTGGTACGGAAATGTTCGAGAATACCCCATGAACGCGTCACATCAGTTAATGTCGGTGCACACATGACACCACCTGGCACCATGAAGCTTGAGTGCGGCCACTGGCCACCTAACAGCGCATAAATTTCTACAGGGCGCCCTGAAATGGTGACACCTAACTCGTAGTTGGTACCGGTAAAGGGTGCCCAACGTTTTACCGCTTCTTCGTAAAAAGGACTGTTCTTGTAGTTTTTATTACACATGTCAATCATGAACAAGCCGTAATGATGACGCGGTAAACTTTGCAGACTCTCTGCCAATTGGCCAAGATTACGAGCGATAATCGCATTACGAGGAACTTCAGTGCCCCATGCTGTATCCAGCGCCCAGGCAGCACAGGTTAAATGTGATGCACCACAGATACCACATGCGCGTGGCGTGACCACTAAACCCGCTTGCGGATCCTTGTCTCTAAGAATAATTTCAAAGCCTCTAAATAACTCTGCTGAGGTCCAGGCATTGGTAACAACGCCATCTTCAATATCAACGCGAACGTCGAGATCACCTTCAACTCGACCGACCGGTGAAATGTCTAATGTTTGTACTTGTGACATTTTTTGTGTCCCTCTTAAACGACGAATATATCTTGTTCTGCCCACGCTGGCATCGCAGCTTTAGCAGCACCGGTGAGCTTGATGTAACCCTTCTTGTCTACGCCTGTTGGTAGATCCTTAGGGACACCCATCACGGTTTGTGTTTTAAACACGGTTCCCGGCGCCAAATCAAAGAATGGAAACTCTGGTTCAGTACAACCGAGGCACGGCATTCCCGCACGAGTTTTAGACGACACACGATTCCATAAAATACGATTACAAGGTGAATGCGTCATTGGCCCACGACAACCTAGGTCGTAAAACAAACAGCCCTTGCGCTGACCAAATTCAGTGGCAGACACTTTGTAGGCAAAGTGCATGTTTCGAGTACAACCAGTTTGGGTGAAACTCTGGAAGAAAGTTTTTGGACGCTGGAACTCATCCAGTGTCAAATCACCCGCACGACCTGTTGCAATGGCTACTAGGATTTGTGTCACCCAATCCGGGTGCGCTGGGCAACCTGGAATATTGATAACCGGTAGACCGGCTTTGCTTTTAAAATCCGCACCGAGGAAACCGCCGTTAGCGCGTTTTAAAAATTGCAATCCCTCAGACTCTGATGGATTCGGTGCAGTTGCTGGGATACCTCCCCAAGTAGCACAATCACCGAGCGCCACGACAAAATCAGCGGCGTCACATAACTCGCGAACCCACTCTTTCATTGGCCGCCCACAAAACCGATTCCACTCACCGGTGCTGTTGGGTGCATTGACCACTGAGCCCTCAAAAACAAAGATATCCAGCTTGGTCTCGCCAGACACACAATTGGTCAGAATATTTTTAACATCATCGCCAAGTTCGACGCCAAGAGATGGCTGCCATAAGATGTTCATGCCAAAATCTGTTACCAGATCACAAGCGCTGGGTTCTTCTGCGTTTAGAAAAGACATGGTGTTGCCAGAGCAAGCGCCACCCTGTAGCCATAGAATATTAGCCATCGCCATCCTCCAAATTGAAAGTTATTATTTTCAACAACCCTTTAAAGTGAGGGCTGGTTACAAATTAATAGGGCAACTCTCATGCCAAAAACTTATTGGCTTAATAAACAAGAAGATACGAGCAACTCTGAATAGATTGCCCAGTTCTTGACGACCAAGAGCACACAAAGTTTGCAGCTTGAGTGCTAACTTACTTAGCGTCTACACCACTATATTTGAAAACGACTAAAGTACGAAAGTAGTTGGCTCTGAAAACCCCATACTCAATGGCTGTGTTGCCATTGTTCAGCTGGACTCGCCATCCAAAATAATAGCTGCCTGATATTCGCAAGCCAAAAATAGGCTTCCCGCATCCATTTCTTGAAGTTGAACCTAAGGAACCTCTGATTTATTCATGGAACACGATCTTGCACCTGAAATATCCCAGCTCTGCGTTGCGAACCTTGCCAATAACCCCACTATTGGCTGCGATTCGCGCCTTGATCTGAAATATTTCAGGCACAATCTCGCTATCCCAGAATAAATCAGAGGCTCCCTAAATTAATCAGTTGAATGCAGCCGCCGTCATTAGCAAGTTGATTTGGTCGCCCGTAAATCCTTTTAAAAAATTTCGATTGAGTCGGTGATCAAACTTTAAATAGCCAACCACCAGCTCTATGGCTGCACGTCGTCAAAAGTGTTTGCGCATTTCATCTTGCAGGGCCTTTGAGTCATTTTTTCGTACTGACTTGGGAATGTGTGCCCGAGTATGGTTGATCTTGTGTCATCCCCCCGCAAATTAATCGGCTTGGATTCGTTCACTTCTTTACTGCCAAAAGAGACATCAACTTCCAAACGTTGAGGATGGAGCCCTTCAGAACGCATATCGAACTTTTTGGTAGCATATGTTGCATTCGTAAAAATCCTAAGCATACGTAGCTTCTTTGACCCACATTCTTTTTGGCTTTAATTTTCAGTTTGATAAGCAAGGGCTGCGAGTATGGATTGTCCTATCGCTATGGATTGATTGCCAAACGAATTACGTAGGCGATGATTGCCAAACAGCTGATACTGGCGAGCCAGAGCCCAACAAACCACCCGATCCTTCGAAGAGCTTTCTGGTCTTTCATCAGTGGTAGCCCTCGGTTGGATCAACTTTCCCTCGAAATACCCAGTATGCATATGCCGTATAGCCAAGGATTAGGGGAAGAAAAATCACTGCGCCCACCAACGCAAATCGCAAACTGGAATCAGGAGCCGCAACCTGCCAGATAGTGAGAGATGGGGGCACCATGTGCGGGTAGAAGCTGATGCCAATTCCCACAAAGCTGATGACGAACAAAGACAGAGCAGCGATAAAGGGCTTTATGTCGCGCAGAGCCTTCAGGCCGCTAAAGAGCTGCCAGGCCGCCAACACCACGAGCAAAGGAACCAGAGCGCTAAATATGCTGCCGGGAAAGTTGAACCAGCGCTGGAAATAGATGGGATCTTGAAAAGGCGTAATGATGCTGACAACCAGAATAAAAAAGAGCATTGCGATTGCCAAATACCAGGAGTATCGACGCATCTGAAGCTGAAGGGCGTCGCTTGTTTTCATGACAAGCCAGGTTGAGCCGAGGAGTGCGTAACCAATGACGACCGCAACCCCCCTCAAGATTGAGAACGGGGTTAGCCAGTCCCACCAGCCGCCAGCGCAGGCACGCTCGAAACCTTCCATCCCTTGTACCAGTGCACCCAGTGTAATGCCTTGCATCAGGGCCGCGACGATGGAGCCACCCGCGAAGGCTACGTCCCATACGCCTTTCCAGCGTTTTGTGCGCCAGCGGTATTCGAAGGCGACGCCTCGGAAAATCAGTGCAAGCAGCATAAGAGTAATTGGCATGTAGAGTGCGGGCATAATCACAGCATAGGCGAGTGGAAAGACCGCGAACAGGCCGCCGCCGCCCATGACAAGCCACGTCTCGTTGCCGTCCCAGACAGGGGCAACGGAGTTCATCATCACGTCCCTGTCCAGCTCGGCCTTGGCTAAGGGGAAAAGTATCCCAATACCGAGATCAAAGCCATCGAGGAGAACGTAAGTTAGTACGGAAAAAGCAATAATGCCGGCCCAGATAAACGCGAGATCGAATGCCATAACGTATATATTTCTCCGTGGGGCAAAATGCCGGGTTTGATTTGCAGTGGGGCTGTGAGGCCAGCGGATGGGGTCGGCTCATCATTTAGCCCCGGTGTTGGAGCCTCCGGCGTTTTACTCATCATACGCAGGATATAGAAAGTACCTGCGCCGAACACGAAAAAGTAGACGATAATGAACGCAATGAGTGAGGCCGCAACGGCGGGAGCTTCGACAGGTGAAAGGGAGTCGCTGGTCCGTAGAAGACCATAGACAGTGAACGGTTGGCGCCCTACTTCGGTGGTGATCCAACCGGCCAGCACGGCGACGAACCCGCTAGGGCCCATGGCGATGGATATACGGTGCAACCAGCGGCCTTCATATAACGTGCTGCGCCAGCGCCGCCACAGGCTCCAAACACCGACCCCGAGCATGGCAAAGCCTAAACCGACCATGATGCGAAAACTCCAAAACACAATGGCAACGGGAGGTTCTTCGTCGTCCGGGATGGTGTCCAGCCCATCCAGCGGCGCATTGAGACTGTGCTTAAGGATCAGGCTGGAGGCCTTAGGGATTGCTATCGCATAATCGATACGCTTTTCCTTTGAGTTGGGAATGCCAAACAGGATTAGTGGTGCGCCATCGGGATAGCTTTCATAGTGTCCCTCCATCGCCATCACCTTCACCGGCTGATATTCCAGCGTGTTAAGGCCGTGCAAGTCGCCAGCGAAGATTTGTAGCGGCGTCACAATTACAGCCATCCACATCGCCATCGAAAACATGCGTCGCGTGGCGAGGTTGGTCCGGTCTTTCAGCAAATGCCAGCCTGCGACACCAGCCACGACGAAGGCCGTGGTCAAAAAGGCCGCCAGCACCATGTGGGTCAGCCGGTAGGGGAAAGAAGGATTAAAGATGATCTTCCACCAGTTTTCGGGGACAAACTGTCCCAGTTCGTTGATGGAATATCCTGCTGGCGTATGCATCCAGGAGTTGGCAGATAGAATCCAGGTCGCCGACATCAAGGTGCCGACAGCCACCATAGCTGTAGCGAACATGTGTAGGCGCGGACCGACGCGTGCGCGCCCGAAAAGCATGATGCCAAGAAAGCCCGCTTCAAGGAAAAAAGCCGATAACACTTCGTAAGCAAAAAGAGGGCCGAGGATGGGGCCAGTCTTGTCCGAAAACACGCTCCAGTTCGTGCCGAACTGATAGGACATCACGATACCCGACACGACGCCCATAGCAAAAGCCACCGCGAAGATCTGCTTCCAATAATTGAAGAGCGTCAGATAGGTTTCATCCCGGGTTCTGAGCCAGAGTCCATTCAGCACTGCCAGATAGCTGGCCAATCCGATCGAGAAGGCCGGAAAAATGATATGAAACGACACAGTAAATGCGAACTGAAATCGTGCGAGCATTTCTGCGGAGAAACCGTCTAACATTGGGAGTCCTTTATTACTCTATACTTTTAAATTCGGCGCGGGTCTTCGCTTCGCTCTTCATAGCGGTCAGCGTATGGTTGTTTCTGCCCCATTAATCGTGCCGCCATTCGTTAATATAATTTTGGGTAGGGTTCTTTGGCATAAACCACATTTGATACATTGAGGTCACCCACATAAAGGCAGAAGCCAGTGCGTAACCTACGCCACCAAAAGTAATGGTTAACCAGGCAAAGTCTGGATGCCATTTGGTTAGTCGCCAGAATAAGACATCCATAACCAAAAAAACAAAGGGAAGAGTAATCACCAATGCTTTTAGCCAGCGTGGAATACCGACTGACATGCTGACTATTAGGCCTACGAAGAATGTAAAGGCAACTCTTATGCCAAAAATACGTTCACTTAATAAACAATGAGATACGAGCAATTCAGACTAGACCACTCAGTTTTTAACGATAAAACGCACACAAAGTTTGCAGCTCGAGTGCTAACTTATTTAGCGTCTACACGACTATATTTGAAATTACTAACGTGACAAATTTACGTCGAATTGGCGACGAGCGACTTAAGAAACCTCTGATTTATTCTGGACGAAGTAGGTTGTGGCTGAAATTCAGATTTGACATGCCCTCGGGGTACAAGGCGTGAATCGCACGTAATAGCCAGCTATTGCGCCCTGAAGGGATGCGGTAGCATTCCTGAGGAAGTGCTCTTGGGGTGCGAAGATTTGCGCCCCGCAGGA
>CAYUKF010000048.1:0-10231 GCA_964445215.1 uncultured Thiotrichales bacterium | reverse complement strand
CGTTGACAATAATGCCACAACGCGCATAGGTCGATTTACCTAAACAGATAGTGAGGATGTTGCGTGGGATACGGAAGTACTCAATGGTACGAGCCAAAGCGAATGAGTTGGGTGGAATAATGCACTCATCGCCTTTAACATCAACAAAGCTGTTTTCATCAAAATTTTTGGGATCAACAATGGCAGAATTAATGTTAGTAAAAATCTTGAACTCATCGGCGCAACGTACATCGTAGCCATAGCTGGAGGTACCATAAGAAATGACACGATTATCACCGTGATAACGCACTTGTCCTGCTTCAAATGGTTCAATCAAACTATTGTTTTCAGCCATACGTCGGATCCAAAGATCAGATTTAATACTCATTATTCACTGTCCTAAGTCGGAGAATATAATTGCGTAGAATTAATTATTCTCGATAACAATATTGGGGAACTTCGAGGCATATTCTTTTTGTTGTAACGATAGCTTTGCTGCAACATTGCGTGCAATAGCACGATAGCTTTTAGTGATAACGCCATCAGGTTCGGCGACAACTGTCGGTCTGCCACCATCAGCATCTTCGCGTATACGCATCGCCAAAGGTAAACTGCCGAGAAAACTAATCTCGTAGTCTTGCGCCATAGCTTGGCCACCACCTTGACCAAAAATATGTTCTTCATTACCGCATTGCCCACAGACATACGTGCTCATATTTTCAACAACACCAAGCACTGGTATTTTAACCTTCTCAAACATTTTGTAGGCTTTGCGTGCATCTAATAGCGCAATGTCTTGCGGTGTTGTGACAATAACCGCTGCGCTCACTGGGATTTTTTGTGCCAAGGTTAATTGAATATCGCCGGTACCAGGCGGTAGATCAATGATTAAATAATCAAGGTCACGCCAGCGCGTATCTCGTAATAACTGCTCCAGCGCCTGCGTCACCATTGGCCCACGCCAAATCATCGGTGTTTCGTCGTCAATGAGAAAACCAATTGACATCACTTGTATACCGTAATTTTCTTTTGGCTCTAAAGACTTGCCATCCTTGGTGTCTGGCTTACCGCTAACACCTAACATACGTGGCTGGCTAGGGCCATAGATATCAGCATCAAGCACACCCACATGCGCACCTTCAGCGGCCAAGGCCAAAGCCAAGTTGGCGGAAACCGTTGACTTCCCCACGCCACCTTTACCGGACGCAACGGCAATTGTGTTTTTAACGCCAGTCAATAATTTCACGCCTGCTTGCACCGAACGCGAAGCAATAGCAGTATCAATGTTCAACACAACATCACTAACGCCATCCAGCGCCGCCACCGCGTTTTTAACATCCTCTGTTAGTTGGGTATGATAGCCCGCAGCAGGATAGGCCAAGGTTGCTTTGATCACAACACGGCCACTGCCTTCAATCACAACATCACCGATAATTCCCGCTGAGACCAGGTCTTTTTCTAAGTACGGCTCTGCTATACCAGACAACACTGACAACACCTGTTCTTTTGTTACCTCTACCACGCTTACTCCTGCTCGCCTTATTTTTAAATGGCCAGCCAACTTTATTTAAAAGAAGGCAATTTTACTCTATCGTAGCGCTTAAAGCAGCTTAACGAGTGTCATGCCCCCTATAAATTGCACATTCAGAACCCTCCTTAACACGCCTTACAGAGGATTGTTTGTCAATTCACTGAATATGCAGTTTATAGGGAAGGCTCACAACACTGAATATCAATGATGGCAGTGAATTTATCCACACGCGAACAAAGCTATTTTAGTGAACAGGCAGAGACAGCCTTATGCTAGTATCGCCGCGTGCCACGCGGCGGCTAATCACCTCGCAGCGACGAGCAACAAACCACACAACCGTTATAAAGGAACTCCAATGCGTCGCAGTTTGACTCTAACCTTAACTATTTGTTTATTCAGCCCATTTACCTATGCCGACAAAGATGTGCCAGGCTGGCACGGCGAAGGCGAATTCGGCCTAGCAATCACAAGTGGTAATAGCAACACAGAAACCCTCAATGGCCGTTTAAAGCTCATCAACAACACTGGCTTGTGGCGCCATACCTTAGGACTTGAAGCGCTCTTTGTTTCTGATAGTGATGCAACCACAGCAGAACGCTACACCTTTGGCTATAAAGCTGATCGTAAAATCAGTGACCGTGGCTATTTATTTGGTGCCTTTCGCTACGACGATGACCGTTTCAGTGGCTTTGATTTCCAGTCCTCACTGACGGTAGGTTATGGTCGTAGACTATTTGAACACTCGCGTAGTCGTCTCGACATCGAGGCAGGTGCCGGTTATAGATTCAGCGAAACCGCTGATGGTGTAAACCAAAACCAAGTCATCAGTCGTTTTTATGGGGATTACGAATACAAAGTGAGCGAAAATGCCTTGTTTAGCCAGTCCCTGCTCATAGAGTCAGGTTCAGACAACACTTTCACTGAAAGCGTCACTGCCTTTAAGGTTGGCTTTGCTGAAAAACTGGCATTAAAGCTATCGCTAACAGCGAGAAACAATAGCGACACACCCGTTGGCACAACATCAACCGACACCATTAGCGCCGCTTCCGTTGTTTATTCTTTCTAGGAGGGTCTGCCAACTCAAGTCACAGTAAACGGCAAATTCTTTAGCATTTGGCTTACCTGGGAAACGAAAAAACCTGGCTGGCAATGAGAAGTGAGGGGAGGTAGTACAGAAGCGCCAGCCAGTTATATAGACATAAACTATATTAAGATCAACAGTTCAAGTAGGGTAGAGCTGCTGAGTGGTGACAACATTAACGCTGGGACTCGATTATGACTATTTGATTAAACTAATCAACCTTATAGCTTTCTTCTATAATCAGGTGTTTGCGGCATATTAGTAACGACAACACCTATAGCCGGCCATCTTATATATAATAAGAGGTTTGCCTCCTCACAGAACTCACATGCCCCTATCAAAACAAAAAATACTGGCAAAACGAAAAATGCTGGTTACCAGCGCCTTGCCCTACGCTAATGGACCTATTCATTTAGGCCACTTGGTCGAGTATATCCAGACCGACATTTGGTCGCGCTTTCAGAAAATGCGTGGTCACGATTGTTATTATATTTGCGCCGATGATGCCCATGGCACGCCGATTATGCTACACGCGCAAAAACGCGGTATCAGCCCAGAGCAGTTAATTGAAGAAAGCCTGGCCGAGCACCAACGTGATTTTAGCGCCTTTGCCATCGATTTCGATTATTACTACAGCACCCATTCCGACGAAAACCGTGAATTGGCTGAAACCATTTATACCCGCTTAAAGGATGCTGGCCATATCACCACACGCGACGTCGAGCAGGCCTATGACCCTGAAAAAGAGATGTTTCTACCCGATCGCTTTATCAAAGGTGAGTGTCCACGTTGTCACACGCCGGATCAATATGGCGACAACTGTGAAGCCTGTGGCGCCAGCTACAGCCCAACCGAACTCATTAACCCAGTTTCAGCCATCAGTGGCGCCACACCCGTCACGCGCTCATCAGAACATCATTTCTTTAAGCTGCAAAACTTTGCCGACATGCTGCGTCGCTGGATTAAGCAAGGCCATGTTCAGAAAGAAATGGCCAATAAACTTGGCGAATGGCTAGACGGTGATTTGCGTGAATGGGATATCTCACGCGACGCACCGTATTTTGGTTTTGAAATTCCTGGCGCACCTGGCAAATATTTTTACGTCTGGCTCGATGCACCCATCGGCTATATGGCCAGCTTTAAAAAACTCTGCGAAGCCAAAGATTTGGATTTTGACGAGTACTGGGGTAAAGAGTCAACGACTGAGCTTTACCATTTCATCGGCAAAGACATTGTCTATTTTCACGCCCTGTTCTGGCCGGCCATGCTTGAGGGCGCAGGCTTTCGCAAACCTAGCGGCATTTTTGCCCACGGCTTTCTTACCGTTAATGGTGAGAAAATGTCCAAGTCACGCGGTACTTTTATCAAGGCCAGCACCTATCTCGATCATTTAAATCCTGAGTATTTACGCTATTACTTCGCCGCCAAACTGGGTAGCAAAGTGACAGACCTTGATCTTAACTTCGATGACTTTACCAGCCGTGTCAATTCCGACCTAGTCGGCAAGGTTGTTAACATCGCCAGCCGTTGCGCTGGTTTCATCACAAAACGGTTTGACGGTAAGCTTAGCGCAGGGATCGACCAACCCGATTTGCTGGCAGAATTAGTCAATGCTGGTGACGCCATTGCCGAGTCATACGAAAACCGTGACTATAACCGCACCATGCGCGACATCATGGCGTTAGCCGATCGTGCCAATCAATACATAGATCAAAAACAACCATGGGTCATGGCCAAAGTAAAAGGTAAAGACCAAGAGTTGCATCAAGTCTGCAGCATGGGTATTAACTTATTCCGTATTCTAGTGACTTATCTCAAGCCAGTGCTACCAGTCACAGTCGAAAAATCTGAAGCGTTTTTGAACATTACAGCGCTTACCTGGGCTAATCGTGCTCAGCCCCTGACCAATCATTCTATTAATAAATTTAAACCACTCATGACGCGTGTTGATCAAAAAGCGATTGAGGCCATCATTAACGCTGAACAACATACCCTCGGAGGACAAGATAAAGTGTCTCAAACCACGCCCACACAAAAAACTACAAAGGCCGTTCAACAAAACAACGTAAGCCAAGACAATAGCACCATTGCCTTTGACGACTTTGCCAAAATCGACCTGCGTATCGCTCGCATCACCAAAGCCGAACACGTTGACGGCGCCGACAAATTATTACAACTAACACTCGACTTGGGCGACATGGGAACACGTAATGTTCTGGCTGGAATTAAATCCGCCTATCAACCTGAAGATCTTGAAGGCAAGCTAACCGTCATGGTCGCTAACCTCGCGCCACGCAAAATGCGTTTTGGCGTCTCCGAAGGCATGGTATTAGCTGCTGGGCCAGGTGGCGAAGATCTGTGGCTACTGGAACCCCACATTGGCGCCCAACCAGGCATGAAAGTGAAATAAGTAATGAAACTGCGCCCTGAGGGAATGCGATAGTATTCCTGAGGAAGTACCCTTGGGGTGCATTTTCAACCATTTACCGGACAATTAATGTTTGAAGCGAAGCTCAGCCTCAGTTAATATGAGATGTAGAATTTTTTATTATAACTTATAGGTTTGTTATATTTTTTAATTATATGAAAATTACTTACCGCGATAAGGAGCCTCTGATTAAGTCTGAGCGAGTTGAGTTGAGATTCAAGATCTTCAAATCCAAGGCAGAAATTGAAGGCAATAGCAGGGCTATTGCCAAAATTCCTAACGCAGGAGTTGAAGGACTTGGACTCAAGGCGGTCGCTCATGACTTGATCAGAGGTTCCTTAAGAGGCGGTCATGACTGAAAGCTTGACCGGGTATGCTCTAATATTGGTAAGCACGGTTCTCGTCAACAACTTTGTTTTGTCACAGTTTCTTGGGCTGTGCCCATTTCTCGGTGTGTCGAAGAAACTCGATACCGCACTGGGCATGGCTTTCGCCACCACCTTTGTGCTCACGCTGTCCTCGGTTTGCAGCTACCTTGCCAACGAATACCTGTTGGCGCCGTTAGGCCTGGAATATTTACGCACCATTACCTTTATTCTGGTGATTGCCGCCGTCGTGCAATTCACCGAAATGGTGATCTACAAAACCAGTCCCTTGCTCTATCAAGTATTAGGTATTTTTCTTCCGCTGATTACCACTAACTGCGCTGTATTGGGTGTAGCACTGCTTAACATTCAAAAACAACATGACCTCATCGACTCCTTTATTTATGGCTTTGGCGCATCAGTCGGTTTTTCTTTAGTTTTAATTCTGTTCGGCGCTATGCGTGAGAGATTAGAAGTCGCCGATGTGCCTGTCGCCTTTCGTGGCCCGGCAATCGCACTGATAACCGCTGGTTTGATGTCGATGGCATTCCTCGGCTTTGCTGGCTTGGTCAGAACGTAACGTCGTGTTAAGTGCAATATTGGCACTCAGTACATTGGCCCTGGTCTTTGGTTTAATCCTCGGTTTTGCAGCGGTGTATTTCAAAGTCGAAGGCGACCCACTGGTCGAAAAAATCGACGCCTTGTTACCGCAAACCCAATGCGGTCAGTGCACCTACCCTGGCTGTAAGCCCTATGCCACAGCAATCGCCAATGGTGAAGCTGACATTAATCAGTGCCCCCCTGGCGGTGAAGCAACCATTCAGGCGCTAGCCGATTTGCTGGGTGTTGAGCCTAAAGAACTCAACCCGGAAAACGGCGCAGAGAGCGTTAAAGCCATTGCTATTATTAACGAAGCAACTTGTATTGGCTGTACCCGTTGCATACAAGCCTGTCCGGTGGATGCCATTCTCGGTGCGGCCAAACAAATGCATACCGTGATTGGTCCTGAATGTACCGGCTGTAAACTGTGTATCGAACCTTGTCCGGTAATCGATTGTATTACCATGGTGCCAATAGAAACCGATATCAGCGAATGGAATTGGCCCTTTCCGCAAGGCGATATCGCCTTAACCAAACTTGCAAAACACAGCGCATGATCGAAACGCTAATCCAACGTTGGCTCAGCCCGCATCAATTCCCGGGGGGCGTGCATCCACCGCAACATAAGGCGGAATCAAGCAAGCTTGCTTCAGTAAAAGCAAAAATCCCTGCGCGTTTGATTTTGCCACTACACCAACATATTGGTGAACCGGCAGAGCCGGTTGTGGCCATTGGCGACACAGTATTAAAAGGCCAGCGTATCGCTAAAGCCAATGGCTATGTCAGCGCCGCCATCCACGCCCCCACCTCTGGCACCGTCACTGATATTGCCGACTACCCTATTCCTCATCCATCCGGCATGAATGCGCCCTGCATCATTATTGAAACCGACGGTGAGGATGAATGGGGTCAGCGTATCGCCGTACAGGACTGGAAAAAACTCGACGCCAGCGCGCTGCGTAATGTGATTCGCGACGCCGGCATTGTTGGTTTAGGGGGCGCCGGTTTTCCCTCGTTTATTAAATTAAACCCTGGCGCTAATAAACAAATCGATACCTTGATTTTGAATGGTGTTGAGTGCGAGCCATACATCACCTGCGACGATGTCATCATGCGCGAACGTTCAGGCGAGATTATGCTCGGCTTGACCATTATGCGTCATGCCTTAAATGCTAAAGAATGCATTATCGCCGTCGAAAAAAACAAACCGCAAGCTTTGGCTGCCATGACAATGATGGCCAAAGAAACTAGCGGCGTAAAAGTGGTTAGTGTACCGACCATCTACCCACACGGCAGCGAAAAACAATTGATTCAGGCAATTACCGGCAAAGAAGTCCCTGTCAACGGCCTCGCCACACAAATTGGTGTTGTTTGCCATAACGTCGCCACAGCCGCTGCCGTGTATCGCGCCGTCTACCAAGGCGAACCCTTAATATCGCGCTACGTCACCGTCACCGGTAGCGGCGTAACACAACCACGCAATATTCACACATTCATAGGCACGCCTATGTCTGAGCTAGTAAAACAATGCGATGGTGATTTTTCGGCCATATCGCGCCTCATCATGGGCGGCCCGATGATGGGTTATGCTATGCAAACCGACCAGGTGCCCGTGATTAAAACGACCAACTGTATTATCGTCTGCACTGAAGAAGATGTAGTGAGCGAACCTGCCGTTATGCCCTGCATACGTTGTGGTGCCTGTGCAGAAGCGTGTCCCGTCTCGCTACTACCACAGCAACTCTATTGGCACGCAAAATCGCGCAACTATGAAAAGGCTCAAGAATTTGATCTGTTCGATTGCATCGAATGTGGTTGCTGCTCCTACGTCTGCCCCAGCAAAATTCCTTTGGTACAATATTATCGTCATGCCAAAGGGGAAATCTGGGCAGCTGAACGTGAAAAACAACAAGCCGATATTGCCCGCGATCGCCATGAATTTCGCCAAGCAAGAATGCAACGTGAAGCAGCAGAAAAGGCCGAACGTCATCGCAAAAAGAAAGCCGCATTGGCTGCAAAGAAAAAGGCCATCGATACAGGAATAAAGACTGACGATAACGAAAAAAAATCTGTTGTTGATGAAGCCATAGCTAAGGCTAAAGCGAAACGCTTGCAACAAGGTCCTTCGCATGAGAACAAACCTGAGACCAACGACAACTAATGGAATTTAAGACTCCGACCTCACCGCATATTCACAGCGGCACCAGTGTCAGCCGTGTCATGCTGCTGGTTATCGCGGCAACAATTCCAGGCATCGCTGTCTACGTCGGCTATTTTGGCTGGGGCATAGTCATTAATATTCTGTTGGCCCTAGTCACCGCGCTGGCGTGTGAAGCCGCTATGCTCATAATGCGCAAACGTCCCGTGTTGCCCTTTCTTTATGACGGCAGTGCCATTGTTACCGCCATCTTATTGGCTCTTGCACTACCGCCTATCGCCCCGTGGTGGATCGTGATAATAGGCGCTGCTTTCGCTATTATTATTGTCAAGCAGCTTTATGGCGGCCTGGGCTATAACCCGTTTAACCCCGCCATGGCTGGTTATGTCATGTTATTGGTGTCATTCCCCATTGAAATGACTCGCTGGCAAGCACCGCTAAATAATACCAATGTAAGTCTGAGTTTTATCGATTCCTGGAACATTACCTTTAGTGGCTTAAAAGATAATGTTAACGATGCCATCAGCATGGCGACACCACTAGACACACTAAAAACGCAACTGCGTTTAGAACAAAACATAGAACAAATTATCACCGGCAACCCTTTATTCAGCAACCTGGCCGGTTTAGGCTGGGAATGGATTAATATTGCCTTTCTCATTGGTGGTCTATTCTTAATTTATAAACGGATTATTAGCTGGCATATCCCCGTTGCCATGCTCACAACTATTGCCGTGCTATCAGGTGTGTTTTATCTTATCGATGCCGATACTTTCTCATCGCCAATGATTCACTTACTGAGCGGCGCAACCATGCTCGGTGCTTTTTTTATCGCCACCGACCCAGTGAGCGCCGCCACCAGCAACCCCGGCCGCATTGTTTACGGTATCGGTATTGGCGTCTTCACCTATGTCATTCGCACCTGGGGCGGCTATCCTGATGCAGTAGCCTTCAGTGTGCTGCTAATGAATATGGTTGCACCGACTATTGACTACTACATTAAACCACGCGTATTTGGCCATGGTAAGGATTAATCATGTTAGCGAATAACATGGCAAAAACCGGCGTGGCACTAGCGATCTTCGCTTTCATCGGCACAGCCTTATTGGCGCTTACTAATGAAGCAACAAAAGACCGTATCGCTGAAGAAGAACGTTTATTCACCCTGCGCACCCTAGGCGAAATGGTGCCAGATGTATTTTACGATAACGATTTGGTTGCAGACAGTTTTCAGCTCATCGCCCCCGGCTATCTCGGCAACGCCAACCCTAAAACTATCTACCGCGCGCGCAAACATAATGCCCCTGTCGCCGCTGTCATCAGCACCACAACACCCGATGGCTATAGTGGCAATATTGACCTGCTGGTAGCGATTAATATCGATGGAAAACTCATGGGAGTTCGCGTAATCAAACACAAAGAGACACCCGGTCTTGGTGATGGCATCGACATCCAACGTAATAATTGGATCACCCAGTTTGATCGCCGCTCACTGTATAATCCAAGTAAACGCGGCTGGGCAGTAAAAAAAGATGGTGGTATTTTTGATCAGCTCACTGGCGCAACGATTACCCCACGCGCTATAGTCAAAGCCGTACATCTTTGTTTACAATACTTCGAGGAACAGCAATCACTAATTTTTTCTGCCGAGAGCGGGAAAACAATCGACGCAACCAAGTAACTTATGTCACAGACACGCAAAATTATTAATGACGGTTTATGGACCAATAACCCCGCCCTGGTACAAGTCCTCGGTTTGTGTCCTCTACTCGCCGTGTCCTCAACTGTTATCAATGCGCTGGGAATGGGTTTGGCCACAATCCTAACGCTGGTTGCGTCGAATTTGACCGTATCCTTAATTCGCAATCAAATACGTCCTGAGATTCGTATTCCTATCTTTGTCTTAATCATCGCTGCGGTAGTCACCACCATCGAATTGTCAATGAATGCCTTTTTCCATGAACTCTATTTGATATTAGGTATTTTCATTCCCTTAATTGTCACTAATTGTGTCATCATCGCCCGCGCCGAAGCCTTCGCTTCAAAAAACACGCCTGCGGCATCCACCCTCGATGGTTTAATGATGGGT
>CAYUKF010000047.1:0-10485 GCA_964445215.1 uncultured Thiotrichales bacterium | reverse complement strand
CGTTATAGCCTAAAGGAAAACGGACTCTGTGATTCTATATAAATATGTTTCCCTTGAAGCTGGATTAAAAATCCTAGAAAGCAACGCAATCGGTTTTACTGAGCCAAAAGACTTCAATGATCCATTTGAAACTGCAGCGAGAGTAAAGGACTACGATTTTGGGCTAAAACTTCTCAATAAAGAAAACGAGGTGGTTACCTCTAAACCCGTATTCAGCCACCTAAATAATACCATGAACCCTTGGGAAAATAATGTGGCTGTCTTATCTTTGACACGGCAACCAAGAAATAAGCTAATGCTAGCCCACTATTCCAATAATCATAAAGGTATGGTTATTGGAATAGATATTAGTAGTGTTAAGGATTTAACATTGAACGAATTTTGTTACATTCCCGCTCAATACGGTACTTCGTCGAGAATAAATCAGAAATCTTTCCCAAAACATTAAGAACTGTTGGCACATCCCACGCTGGTTGATACCATCAACATACTATTACCCAGGAGAAACTAAGCTTGAATTCGATTGCCCAGAAAAACTCTAGAGTCGTATCCGGCATGCGACCTACTGGACGCTTACACCTTGGTCATTACCACGGCGTATTGAAAAACTGGCTTGAGCTGCAAAATGATTACGAGTGTTTCTTTTTTGTTGCCGACTGGCATGCGCTAACGACTGACTATGATGACCCTGCAAGCGTCGATGCAGCCGTGTGGGATATGGTTGTTGACTGGCTGGCTGTCGGTATCAATCCCAGTTCCGCTGTGTTGTTTATTCAGTCACAGGTGCCAGAACATGCCGAGCTACACTTATTGCTGTCGATGATAACGCCGTTAGGTTGGTTAGAACGGGTGCCCAGCTATAAAGATCAGCAGCTAAAATTGCGCGAGAAAGATTTGGATACCTATGGTTTCCTGGGTTACCCCTTGCTGCAAAGCGCAGACATTCTGGCCTACAAAGCTGGCCAGGTACCCGTGGGTGAAGACCAGGTTGCACATATCGAGTTAACGCGTGAAGTGGCGCGCCGCTTTAACTTCCTCTATGGCCGTGATATTGATTTTAATGAAAAAGCCGAAGTCGCAGCAAAAAAAATGGGAAAGAAAAATAATAAAATTTACAAAGAGTTGAAGCGTAAATATCAACAAGAAGGTGATGATGAAGCGCTGGCCAAAGGTCAAGCCTTAATAGAAGAGCAACAGAATATCACCCTTAGCGACCGCGAGCGTTTGCTCGGTTTTCTCGAAGGTGGCGGTAAAATTATTTTACCTGAACCACAAGCCTTATTGACTGCAACAGCTAAAATGCCGGGGCTGGATGGCCAAAAAATGTCCAAGTCCTATGGCAATACCATTGGCTTGCGTGAAGCACCCGATGCGGTTGCCAAGAAACTCAGGACGATGCCAACCGACCCGGCACGAGTACGGCTGACAGACCCAGGCAACCCTGAGAAGTGCCCAGTGTGGGATCTACATCAGGTGTATTCGGATGAAAAGACCAAGTCTTGGGTGATGGAAGGATGCCGTAGTGCCGCCTTTGGCTGTCTCGACTGCAAAAAACCGCTGATCGATGCCGTTATCGCTGAGCAAGAAGTGATCATCACGCGTGCCAAAGAGTTTGAAGATGACCCGCGTCTGGTGCGCAATATTATTAATGAAGGCTGCGATCAGGCGCGTGATGTTGCGCGTGAGACGCTGGAATCTGTGCGCCAGGCCATGGGTTTGTCTTACCGTTAAGGCGGTTTGGAGTTATAGAGGCTATAATGACTTATGTCAGCAACTGAAGCCAGCCTAGCTCCCACGCAGGGGTGTTTACCGCTCGCCATGGTGGCCGGTGAGCCAGTGATGCAGATACCACAAGATCTCTACATCCCACCCGATGCCTTAGAGGTTTTTCTTGATGCCTTTGAAGGCCCGCTCGATCTATTGCTCTATCTGATTAAACGCCAGAACCTTGATATTCTCAACATCCCTTTAGCTGAAATCACGCGCCAGTACATGGACTATATCGGGCTAATGGAAGAAATTCGACCTGAACAACGTGAAGATGACATGACTGCAAGGAATAAATCCTTGATAAACCCGCAGGGTTTTAAGGAAGTGCTTAATGATGCTGCAAGGATCTCAGTGCGACTCGAATTAGCAGCAGAATATTTAGTCATGGCAGCGATGTTGGCCGAGATAAAATCGCGATTACTCTTACCGCGCCCGATCGAAATCGACGATGAAGATGATCCGCGTGCTGAGCTTGTTAGGCGTTTGCAAGAATACGAACGCTTCAAAGACGCGGCGCAAAAAATCGATGAAATACCGCGTATGGGTCGTGACGTTTATGATGTTGCTGCGCGGCCACCAGCCATTGCCGAAAAGCTCTTGCCGAAGATCACCTTACAAGATCTTGTTCATGCTGCCAACGATGTGATGAAGCGTGCCGAACAATATGCGCATCACCATATTACAACGGAGCCCTTATCAGTACGTGAACGCATGACCTTGATATTGAGCTCAGTGAAGGCACAATCATTTATCGAGTTTATTGATTTGTTTACTGTGGCAGAGGGCAGGCAAGGCGTGATTGTCAGTTTCCTTGCCATATTAGAATTACTCAAAGGCGGTTTAATCGACATCGTGCAAACCGAGCCTTACGCCCCTATTCACATTAAAGTGAAAGCCATTAGAGAATCGAACAGTAAGGAATCAGATCTTGACCCCTGAGAAACTAAAATCAGTTATCGAAGCAGCGTTGTTCGCTTCTGAACGGCCCTTATCAATAGATCGTATAGTAGGCTTATTTGGCCTCGATGCCCCGTCCAGACAAGAGATTAAAAGTGCCTTGGACACCTTGCAAGCAGAATGCGCAGAGCGCGGTCTTGAGTTGCTAGAAGTCAGTACAGGTTACCGTTATCAAGTACGGCAAACCTATGGCGAGTGGATCAATCGCATGTTTGAAGAGCGCGCGCCACGTTATTCACGTGCCTTGCTCGAAACACTGGCGTTGATTTGTTATAAGCAACCCATTACACGTGCCGAAGTCGAAGATGTGCGCGGTGTTGCAGTGAGTACTAACATTATTCGCACTTTATTAGATCGTGAATGGATTAAGCTTATCGGTCACCGAGACGTACCGGGTAAACCAGCATTATATGGCACCACACGTAAATTACTGGATGATTTGAATCTTAAAAAACTCGACGAGTTACCACCATTAGCAGAGATTCGTGATATTGGTCAAATCCCAGGTGAGCTTAATCTCATGCACGCAGAGGACAATGCTGGCAGACCTGATAATGAGTCAAACAGCAACACCGACACAGAGTTTGATGGATCAATGGCTGTTGCGCCCATTGCTATGGTTGAAGGCGATGAAGTTGATGTTAGTGATGATGTAGAACATGTCGCCGAGGAAATCGAAGATAGCGCAAATGATGAAAATGTCACTGATGATATCGCAGACAGTGATAGCGTCGATGCCGCCGCAAAAAATGATCATGTCGCAGTCGCAGTAGAGAAAGACAGCGAAGCCTCGTTAGCACAGGCTGTCAGCTCTTAACACCATGGCTGATCGCATACAAAAAGTACTGGCGCAAACCGGCCTGGGTTCTCGTCGTGAAATTGAAGGCTGGATAAAAGAGGGTAGAATACGCGTTAATAATCGTACTGCTCAACTGGGTGACACCATCACCAGCGATGACAAAGTCACCGTCGATTCACGGCTCATTCGTTTTAAGCGCAACGGCCCAGAGGCACCACGTGTGCTGATTTATAATAAACCAGAAGGCCGTATTTGTAGCCGTAAAGATCCCGAAAATCGCCCCAATGTTTATCAGGCAATGCCCAAGGTGGCAGGTTCACGTTGGGTAGCGGTTGGCAGGCTCGATTTAAACAGCTCTGGCCTGATGTTATTCACCACCGATGGTGAATTAGCCAACCGTTTAATGCACCCTTCAACGGAAGTGCATCGTGTTTATTCTGTACGCGTATTAGGCAATGTTAGCGACGATGATATTGCTCAGCTTAAACAAGGCGTTGAGCTCGACGATGGTATAGCTAACTTTGATAAGATTACTGATGGCGGTGGAGAAGGCGCCAACCATTGGTATAACGTTACCCTAAGAGAAGGTCGCCAACGTGAAGTACGTCGTTTGTGGGAACACTTAGGGTTTACAGTCAGCCGACTTATCCGCATTCAATATGGCATGATTACGCTGCCACGCCAATTACGTGCTAATAAAACCCAAGAGCTGACATCACAAGAAGTTAAAAAACTGTATGCATCGATCAAACTCGACATGCCTGAGCGTAAGGTGGGCGAACAAAAGCGAGGTCGACGCGCGCCAACCAAAAGAAGTCGTGCGCGAACAGATACCAGCAAAAAAATTGATACCGTTGATCTCAGCCCCCGATCGAATCTCGGGGAAAGTACACACGCAATTTACAAAGGAAAGTCACGTTCTAGCACTAGCTTCTCTAGTCGGAGAAGCAGTAAACGTTGATTAGAGAACCTCTAATTTACTCTAGGCGAAGTACTCCAAGAGCCTGTCCCCCGTGCCAAGCATGGGGCAGGCTCCGCGAAAGCGTGGGGGCACGTAGCTGGATATTTCAGGTGCAAGAGTCAAGTTCATGAATAGATCGGCACCTCCTTAGATTGACCGACAAATGAAACGCGCCTTAGCCATTCTAAAATCCACATTCGGATACGAGCAGTTCCGTCATTCCCAGCAAGCAATCATCCAGCAATTACTCGATGGTAATGACGCGCTGGTATTAATGCCAACGGGTGGCGGTAAATCTTTGTGTTATCAAATCCCAGCGTTAGTACGTGCTGGTACCGCTGTAATTATTTCACCCTTGATCGCATTGATGCAAGACCAAGTTGATGCCCTACAACAATTGGGAATCAAGGCGGCATTTCTAAATTCCAGTTTAGATTTCAATACAGCAAAGGCGATAGAACAACAGCTTGTTAACAATGAGTTAGATCTTGTTTATGTAGCACCAGAAAGGCTGCTTAGTGACTATATGTTACGTATGCTTGATCGTTGTCAAATAGCGTTGTTTGCCATTGATGAAGCACACTGCGTGTCGCAATGGGGGCATGATTTCCGCCCTGAATACCAGCGTTTAAACATATTGCACCAGCGTTACCCTGACATCCCCCGTATTGCATTAACCGCGACGGCAGACCAGCGTACACGTGAAGAGATTATCATCCAACTCAAGCTCGATAATGCCCAGGTATTTATCAATAGCTTTGATCGGCCCAATATTACTTACTCGATATCTGATGGCAGCAACCCAAAACAACGGTTATGGAAATTCCTGCAAGAAAAACATCCGCACGATGCCGGTATTGTTTATTGCTTGTCGCGTAAAAAAGTAGAGGCGATTGCACAGTGGTTATCAGACCAGGGCAGGGTAGCCTTGCCCTATCATGCGGGTTTGCCTAATGACGTTAAGCAAAAAAACCAACAACGTTTTTTACGTGAAGACGGCGTGATCATTGTTGCCACCATTGCTTTTGGTATGGGTATTGATAAACCCGATGTGCGTTTTGTCGCACATCTGACTCTACCTAAAAGTATAGAAGCCTATTATCAAGAAACTGGCCGTGCCGGTCGTGATGGTACGTCTGCCAATGCATGGATGGCTTACGGCCTACAAGATGTCATTACACTAAGGCAATTTACTCAAAATTCAAATGCTAACGAAGCACAAAAGCGTGTCGAGCACCATAAACTTGAAGCCATGTTGGGGTTGTGTGAGCTAACAAGTTGCCGTCGTCATACCTTGCTGGCCTATTTCGATGAGCAATCTCCCGCACAGTGTGGTGCCTGTGATAACTGTCAACATCCCCCTGAAAAATGGGACGGTACGCAAGCAGCGAAAAAGGCACTGTCTTCTATTTATCGAACAGATCAACGTTTTGGCGTCAATTACATTATTGATATTTTGCTGGCAAAGAGTGATGAAAGAATTCAACGCAATGGCCATGATCAGGTTAGTACCTTTGGTATCGGCAAAGAGTTTTCAGCCGTAGAGTGGCGTAGTATTTTCAGGCAACTAATCGCCCTGGGACATATTAGTATCGATATGGAGCGTCATGGCGCTTTACGGCTGACAGAAAAATGCCGACCCGTATTACGTGGTGAGCAACAACTGAGTTTAAGAAAACAAACGATCGAGACCAAAACCAGTAAGGCAACAAAACAAAAGGGCGCTATTCGACCTCAAGACGAGGCTTTGTGGCAAGCCTTGCGTGCATTACGCACCTTATTGGCAAAAGAATTCAGTGTGCCACCCTATGTCATATTTCATGACACTACCTTACAGGACATGTTAACGCAACGGCCGGAAAACGTAAGTGAAATGCTGGAAATTTCAGGTGTCGGTGAGCAGAAATGCCAACGTTATGGACAACATTTTTTAAGTGAAATAGCTAAATATCCCTTACCCGATTTACTTGACAATAATCTTAGTGAAACTATCAATGAAACCTTGCTGCTCTATCAACAAGGCCACACCATTGAGCAAATTTCTCAGCAACGAGATCTAAAAACAAGCACTATTTATACACACTTTGCCGATACCATTGAGTTTGGTTTGCTCAATGTGCGCGATGTGATTGATATTACTAATGACGAATACAATAAAATTGTTTATGCCATAGAGTCACTGGTAGAAGAGGATAAAGGCCAACTCAAACCCGTTTACGAATTATTAGATCAAGCCTATGACTACGGCGTACTCAGGTGTGTGCAAGCGTCGATTTAACAACGCCATGATCGTATCCTGAGATATTTTTTTGCATCTGTTTGAATTTACCAAACACTGTTTAATCATTATGGCCAGCAGCACTCTGTGATTCTGAGATTTTAACCATCCCGTTCGGTGTGATAAATGCAAATAATGATACTCACAATAAAATAATCCCGGTCGGGGTTATTAATTGAATTTTAATACGGTTCATGTTAAAATGTCCCGAAAGGGTTTATTTATGAACAAGATAACCGATACAACAGACATAGGTGAAATGGTGCGAGCCGCTCGCAAAGCGCAAGGCCTTACGCAAATACAGCTATCTGCCGCCTGCGGAGTTGGTGTTCGGTTTATCCGAGAATTGGAACACGGCAAGCCGTCCTGTCATATGGGCAAGGCACTACAAGTCATGTCCATGTTAGGGCTAGATATATTCATAGAAGGGCGTAGCGCGTCATGAGCCGTGTTTTAGACGTTTACCTACATGACGTTCTTGCAGGACAATTAACGCAAGGCAAAGGTGGTGTACTATCATTTGCCTATGATGGCTCGTATGTTGAAGGTGGTAAGCCTGCCGTGTCCATTTCCATGCCCCTCCAAGAGCAAAGCTATGACGGCACAGAAGTGCGGGCATTCTTCTCAGGCCTATTGCCTGACGATATAGTGCGCCACCGCTTGGCCAAGTACTTGGGCGTGTCGGAGAAAAACCCGTTCTCCCTGCTTGAAGTCATTGGCGGTGAGTGCGCGGGCGCTTTGTCACTTTATCCCGTAGGCGATAAACCAAGCGCGGCCAAAGATGCCGATATTGAAGTGCTTGATGATAAGAGCCTCAAGGAGACTTTAGACCTGCTTAGGCGGCGACCGCTCTTAGCGGGTGATGATGGTTTGCGACTATCTTTGGCAGGAGCGCAGGACAAGATCGCTGTTGGTATGAGAGACGGGAAGATTGCTCTTCTTAAAGGCCACACGCCCACCACCCATATTCTAAAACCGCTTATCGAGGACGTAAAAGACAGCGTGCATAATGAAGTGTTCTGTATGCGTCTTGCCGCTATGATGGGCATTGATGTTCCGAGCGTTGAAATCCGTTGGCTTGGTGATACACCGTACTTTTTAATAGAAAGATATGACCGAATAAAAACAAAAGCGGATAAAGTGCAACGTTTACACCAAGAAGATTTTTGTCAAGCCATGGGCATTATGCCCGACATAAAATATGAGCGTGAGGGTGGGCCAAGCGTGGCAGACTGCCAAACTATATTGCGCGCAAACTCTACGCGCCCTGCTGTCGATAATTTACGGTTTTTAGGGCGTGTTATTTTTAATTATCTTATTGGCAACGCAGATGCGCACGGTAAGAATTATTCTTTGCTCTACACAAATGCCAAGCCACAGCTTGCCCCCGCTTATGATCTTTTATGCACGAGTGTTTACCCCGAATTATCAATCCGTATGGCCATGAAAATTGGCAAAAAATATAAGCCAGATGACGTGTTTTTACGGCATTGGAACCGCCTGGTTCCAGATACAAAAGCAGCGCATAAAAACCTTCAAAGCCAACTCATAAAAATGGCTGATAATTGCATGGAAAAAGCCGGAGAATTGCGATCTGATTTTGAAGCCCAAGGTGTTAACTCAGAAATATTTGGTGATATAACTGCGGTGATCAAACAGCGCGCGAAGCACATAAAAGGTGATTATTAGCATTAAGAAATATAATTGATTCAACGCCTCTACCCTTTAGGTTGTGCGCATGGAGGTGATGAGTCGATATAGAATACGAAAAAATTTAGACTGGGCGATTGCGTTTGTGGAAGGCAGCGTCAAACACATCTATTTCGTCGCCAAAACCAAAGGCACAATGCGCTCGCTAGAACTACGTGGTAGCGAGCGTGGCAAAATAGATTGCGCCAGAGGGTTTTTCAAAAAAATGCAATCCCCAAATATAAAATCCGATGTGGTGGATAGCTATGACAGCCTTATTGATTTGGTGAGTTAAGGGGGAAAGCGTGGACGATAAATGGCATGAATATCAGTAGGACGCTGCTCGAATTTCACTAATGAATATCACGCTTTGATTGTGCGACATGCAAAGGTTACCTGCACCAAGAAATCACCGCATTGTCAACAATGTTGCTTGCGAGATGAATGTCTTTCAGCAAGCGTAGGGCACTTCTATGTGTGCTTGCGGTCTCTGCGCAACCTGAAATATGCAGATACAAGGCGCAATCCGCCGACAAGGCTGGTTGCCTTATCAAGGATTGCGCCCCCTTGGGGTATAACGCAGCATATGCATGTTTCAGGTCGCGCCCTACGGGGCTTACAGACGAAACCAGGCTCGGTGTTATCATTGCTCAACAGGCAGCCAGCCTGCCTGCGCAATGATGCCTTGATTCTGTTTTCGTCTGTAAGCCAGAGACCGCAAGCAATTAATAGAAGTGCCCTTTAGTCAAATATGGTTTAATTGTCGCCCATGGCATTACCATTAGCACTCTACGTCGGGCTGCGCTATATACGCGCCAAGCGCCGCAACCATTTTATTTCGTTTATTTCTTTGATTTCGGTCTTGGGTATCGCCTTAGGTGTTACCGTTTTGATTACCGTTTTATCAGTAATGAACGGTTTTCAAAAAGAAATACGTGACCGCATTCTTGGCGCCACAGCCCATGCCACCATCAGTGGTATCAATGGCCGTTTGACAGATTGGCAAGCCTTGATAGACCAATCGTTAGCATTTGACCGCGTCGAAGGGGCAGCACCGTATGTTCGCGGTGAAGGCATGATCAGCTCGGGGGGCAAGGTCAATGGCACGCTGGTACGTGGTATCTCTCCCGGCCACGAGACTGCCGTATCCGATATTGGTGATCACATGTTGGAAGGGCATTTTGATGACCTAGTTGCAGGTGAATTTAATATTATTCTCGGGTTTGATTTGGCACGCGCGGTCAATGCACGCGTGGGTGACAAGATCACCTTGATTACGCCACAGGCAACCGTCAGCCCGGTCGGCGTGCTGCCACGTTTAAAGCGTTTTACCGTTAGCGGCATTTTCCGTATTGGCATGTATCAATATGACAGCGCCTTGGCCTTAGTACACATAGAGGATGCCGCCAAGTTGTTTCGTTTGCCGGGTCAAGTCAGTGGTATTCGTCTCAAACTCGACGATATGTTTGCCGCACCGACCGTGACCAAGCGATTATTGGAAGGCTTATCTGAAGTGTACTTTGTCACAGACTGGACACAAACCAATGTCAATTACTTTAGAGCGGTAGAAACAGAAAAAAGCGTCATGCGTATTATTTTATTTCTGATCGTTTCAGTAGCCGCCTTTAATATTGTTTCTGCATTAGTGATGTTAGTTACTGATAAAGAAGGCGATATCGCCATATTACGAACGCTAGGAGCTAGTCCAGGCAGCATTATGGGTATCTTTATCGTGCAGGGAACGATTATTGGTATCTTTGGTATTATTCTTGGCGCTCTCGGTGGTATCGCTTTAGCCAGTAATGTTGATGTCATTGTGCCCGCTATTGAAGGGTTTTTAGGCCAACAGTTCTTCCCCGCGGAGGTCTATTATATTAGTGAAATTCCATCCGACATGCATTGGTCAGATGTTATTACCATTACCATAGTATCGTTTGTATTAACCGTTTTAGCGACGCTATACCCGGCCTGGCGTGCCTCACGCCTGCAACCTGCCAGTGCCCTGCAATATGAATAAGCTAATATGAATAA
>CAYUKF010000046.1:0-10501 GCA_964445215.1 uncultured Thiotrichales bacterium | reverse complement strand
ATTAATAAAGGCAACCATTAATAAATGCTTGGCATGTTCACGCGAGACGCCGCGTGATTGCAAATAGAAGATTGCTTGCTCATCAAGTTGACCGATGGTTGCACCGTGCGAGCATTTAACATCATCGGCATAAATTTCAAGTTCAGGCTTAGTGTTGATATCGGCTAATTTTGAGAGCAATAAATTGCGATTAGTTAAATCGGCTTGCGTCTTTTGTGCATCTTTATCGACCAAAATCAGGCCATTAAAGATGGCACGGCTAGCACCATCTATCACACCTTTGAATAATTGATTGCTAGTGCAATGTGCCACTGCATGATGCATTTTTATATGGCAATCACTCACTTGTTTGTCTTGAGTGAGGTATAAGCCATTGACGGTGCACAGCGCGTTGTATTCGGCCAGCGTGATTTGCATATTGACGCGGGCTATGGCACTGCCCAAAGCAAGGGGATAGCAATTAAAACGACTGTCACGTGCTTGTTCTACATTCATTTCGGCAAGATGATAGGCCAGCTTCGATTCGCGTTGGCAGCGATAGTGAGTCAACTCGCTGTTCGCTGCCAGCTTGATGTTTGTCCGTGACAAGGTCAGGTTGTTGCTGTCATCGCTGCCGATATAGGTTTCAACAATGCTGCATTGGCTGTTTTTACCGGAAAAAACCCAGTTGTTGATAGGCGTAATAGTTTGTTTGGTGCTAGTGGAAACAAATAAGCAATGCAAGGGTCGTTCGATAATACTGTTGTCAGCAATGGTGATGATGATGCCATCGCGCAGTAATGCCTGATTTAATGCATCAAAAGTATCGGGGGTGTTATTGGCGTTATTATTTGTTTGCGATAACAGTGTTTTGGCTTCGTCAGGTGAGTTGGCAAGTAACTCGGCCAGGCTTTTGATGGTGATATTTGAATTGTTAGGGATGCTAGAAAGTCCAGCGTGATACCTGCCGTTAACAAAGACAATTTCATCGCAACCATCGAGGCGCCATGGTTCAATTTGTTTGCTATCAATGACCGTGTTTTGTGAGAGCGCAGGGGTGATCTGTGTAATGGCGTGGGTAGCAATGTATTTCCAGGCTTCGGTTTTGCGTGTGGGGAAACCGATCTCAGCAAATTGGTTTAATGCATTGCTGCGATATTGGCTAAGCCAATCAATATTATGTCCTGGTAATGTATCAAGCGCAGGCGCCAGTTCTGTTTGCCAGTCAACGCTTTGTTTTAACGCAACATTCATGCAGCGCCTACTTTGTTGTCTAAGCCGATATCGGTATCTAGCCAAGCATAGCCTTCACGTTCAAGTTCAAGGGCAAGGGTTTTGTCACCGGAACGTTGAATTTGACCGTCAGCGAGGACATGAACAAAGTCAGGTTGAATGTGATCGAGCAGGCGCTGGTAATGGGTAATTAAAATAAAGGCACGGTTTTTATTGCGCAGTTTATTGATACCTTCAGCAACGGTTTTGAGTGCGTCAATATCTAAACCTGAATCGGTTTCATCCAAAATAGCCAGGCTGGGTTCGAGCACGGCCATTTGAAAAATCTCATTACGCTTTTTCTCGCCACCAGAAAAGCCTTGGTTAACTGAGCGATTCAAAAAACTTTCGTTCAATGCCACCAATTTAGCTTTTTCGCGTACCAGCTTAAGAAAATCAACGGCACTGATTTCATCTTCGCCTCTGTGTTTGCGAATGGCATTCAGGCCAGTACGCAGCAGGTAGGTGTTATTGACACCAGGAATTTCAACTGGATACTGGAAAGCGAGGAAGACGCCTTGCCAGGCGCGTTCTTCTGGCGCTAAGGCTAATAAATCTTGGCCTTTATACGTGATGCTGCCGCTGTCGATGGTATAACCATCACGGCCTGCCAATATGTTTGATAGCGTGCTTTTGCCCGAACCATTGGGACCCATGATGGCATGGACTTCACCTGCTTTAACGTCAAGGTTAATGCCTTTAAGAATAGCTTTGTCGCCAATACTAACGTGTAGATCTTTTATGCTTAACATGTATATTCCAATAATTTAAATCTTATTAATTGATTATCCAACAGCGCCTTCGAGGCTTACGCTGAGCAGTTTGCCTGCTTCAACAGCAAACTCCATAGGCAGTTCTTTAAAGACAGTTTTACAAAAACCATTGACGATCATGCTGACGGCATCTTCTTCACTAATACCGCGCTGTTGGCAATAAAATAATTGGTCTTCGCTAATTTTTGATGTGGTTGCTTCGTGTTCTACCTGGGCGCTTGGGTGGCCAACTTCCATGTAAGGAAAGGTATGGGCTGCGCAGGTATCACCAATCAACAAGGAATCACACTGGGTATAATTGCGCGCACCCTCGGCGGTTTTGGCAATACGGACTAATCCGCGATACGAGTTCTCACCATGACCGGCAGAAATACCCTTAGAAATAATGGTGCTGCGTGTATTTTTGCCGAGATGAATCATTTTAGTGCCGGTGTCGGCCTGCTGGTAATTGTTTGTTAGCGCAACAGAATAAAATTCACCGACAGAGTTGTCACCGCGCAGCACGCAGCTTGGGTATTTCCAGGTAATAGCAGAACCCGTCTCAACTTGAGTCCACGACACTTTTGAATTAACACCGGCACACAGCGCACGCTTGGTGACGAAATTGTAGATGCCACCTTTGCCGTTCTCATCACCCGGATACCAATTTTGTACGGTGGAATATTTAATCTCAGCATTGTCCAAAATAATTAATTCTACGACGGCGGCATGTAATTGGTTTTCGTCACGCATAGGTGCAGTACAGCCTTCGAGATAACTGACGTGTGAGCCTTCTTCGGCAATGATGAGCGTGCGTTCAAACTGACCGGTCTTGGCTTCGTTAATACGGAAATAAGTTGATAGTTCCATCGGGCAACGGACGCCTTTGGGGATATAGACAAAGGAGCCGTCACTGAAGACAGCAGAGTTCAACGTCGAGAAAAAATTATCGCCAGTCGGCACAACAGAACCGAGGTATTTTTTTACTAGCTCTGGATGGCTATGCACGGCCTCGGACAAGGGGCAAAAGATCACGCCTGCTTCGGCCAGTTTTTCTTTGAAGGTGGTAACCACTGACACACTGTCGAATATGGCATCGACCGCCACACCGGCAAGCATTTGTTGCTCAAGCAGGGGAATGCCCAGTTTCTCATAGGTTTCTAAAAGTTTGGGATCAACTTCGTCGAGACTTTTTGGCCCATCGCCAGGCAATTTTGGCGCTGAGTAATAACTGATATCCTGGTAGTCAATCGGCTCAAAGCGAACATGAGCCCAGGTGGGCTCACTCATCGTTAGCCAACGGCGATAGGCAGCCAGGCGCCACTCAAGCATAAACTCGGGTTCACCCTTTTTCTTGGAGATGACGCGTATGACCTCTTCATTGAGACCAGCACCGAGGGTGTCGGTCTCAATATCGGTGATAAAGCCGTGTTTATATTGCTTGTCTACAAACGCTTGTACGTCGTCGCTGGTGCTGGCCATATTGATTTACCTGGCTGAACGGGTTGAATCTTCAGCAATTTTACTGTTCTGCAGATTGCTGGGGGTTGCTGGATATTGAATACCCGTAAGTTTGCTGGGGTTAATACTTGACTAATTTAGTCAGGATTAGAATACAATTTCCGACTAAATTGGTCAAGTATTGATATTGTTAATTAAGGTGTTGAATTTACTAATGAATCTATTAAGATTTCAAGCGATACAGGGCGATTTCACCAAAAAAATTGGGCAACCAGCGCATGGCAAGAGTGCTGCGATGGGCGTGGTTGACGACGGTGCGCTGGGCAATACGGATCGATTTCTTTTCACACAGTGCTTCGAAATCGTTCAGCGTACAAAGGCGGATATTCGGCGTGTTATACCAGGCGTGAGGCAGTGCATAGGATAGCGGCATGCGGCCTTGCAATGCGATATTCATACGGCTTCGCCAATGGCCAAAATTAGGGAAGGTGACAATGACCTCGCCTCCGACACGCAACATCTCATCGAGTAATTTATCCGGGTAGCTAACTGCTTGTAGAGCCTGTGTCATGATGACATAGTCAAAGGCATTATTATTGAAATCAGCCAGTCCTTCATCGAGGTTGATTTGCAGCACGTTAAGCCCTTTGTTCAGGCACAGGCTGATATTGCTATCCTCAATCTCAAGACCATAACCACTGACCTGCCGATGCTCAATAAGGTGAGCTAGTAATGTACCGTCACCGCAGCCGAGATCTAGTACACGACTGTCGGGGCTGATCCAGTCATTGATGATTGCGAGATCAGGTCGTAACATGTGTATCGTTCGGTAGGACTAGTTGACGCATATTGGCGCGAAACACATCCATATAGTGGGGGATGTCCATCAGAAATGCATCATGGCCTTGGTCAGCAGTGATTTTGGCGTAGCTTACGTCACGGTTATTGTCGAGCAAGGCTTTGATGATTTCGCGTGAGCGTGCCGGCGCAAAACGCCAGTCGCTGGTAAAGGCAATAATATGAAAGCGTGCCCTGGTCATGGATAGAGCGGCCGACAAGTCATTATTGTAGTTTCGTGCGGGATCAAAATAGTCGAGTGCGCGGGTCATCAATAAATAGGTGTTGGCATCAAATTGGCCAATAAACTTCTCGCCTTGATAACGCAAATAGCTTTCGACTTCAAACTCTACGTCGTAGCTAAACTGGTAATCTCCCTGTTTTGATTCGCTGGTTTTTAATTCATGGGTTTTTAATTCGCGACCAAACTTTGCCAGCATCGCATCATCCGAAAGATAAGTAATGTGGCCAAGCATCCGCGCCAGCATAAGGCCGCGCGCTGGCTCGGTATTGTGTTTGTAGTAGTGCCCACCGTGGAAGTCAGGGTCAGTAATGATGGCGCGCCTAGCGACCTCGTTGAAGGCGATGTTTTGTGCAGACAAGTGTGGCGCTGCGGCAATAATAAAGCAATGCTTGAGTCGCTCAGGGTAATCGATAGACCATTGCATGGCTTGCATACCGCCAAGACTGCCACCAATCACTGCCTGCCAGCAATCGATATTGAGTTTATTTGCTAACTGCGCTTGAGTATTGACCCAATCCTTGACAGTAACAAAGGGAAAGTCCGGGCCGTACGTTTGGTTGGTCTTAGGGTTGATGGACGTTGGGCCTGTCGAGCCTTTACAGCCGCCGATGTTATTACTGCAAACGACAAAGAATTTATTGGTGTCGATGGGTTTGCCAGGGCCAATACAAGTTTCCCACCAACCTGGTTTCTTATCGCTTGTTGAATGATAGCCTGCCGCATGGTGGTCACTCGACAAAGCATGACAAATTAATAGTGCGTTATCACGCTGGGTATTGAGAGTGCCGTAGGTTTCGACAATTATCTCAAAACTAGGCAGTGTTTTACCGCATTCAAGCGAAAGCGCTTGATCAAAGCGGATGACGCTGGGTTTAACAAGACCAACAGAGTCAGCAGCAAAGGCGCCGAGGGTTTCGTTAAGCATTTTAAAGTGTCAAACTCAGAAGCGGATTGTACCCCAAGGGTGCGAGCACTCCCACAAATAGGGTATGTTAGCGTCAAGTCTAGCTGTGTCGACAGCACCGTGCAAGCGGTATGACTATTAGAGGTGTGCTTAGCTCGGTTCGGCTTTAGTTAGGCGCGTTTTGAGTTCGTGTAATTCAGTTATCATTTGTTCTGCGGTGCTTTGCTTGGCTTCCAGCATGCTCAATTTGTCACGCACCGATGTTCTTGAGTCGCTGACTTTTGAGAATATCTCAATATGGCGTTCCATATTCTGACGCATTTCATCAACATGCATGGTGATGGGACGTAGCGATTCTTGCACCCATTTATCGATGTCTTCGCGTGCATCATGGAACAAGCCACGGACATGGCTGACCATGGAGATAAAGAATTTTTTAATAACCAGGCTTTGCTCGGTCATGGTGAGGTCAGCACTGTCTCGCCACTGTGTCCCTTGCAAGTAAAGCTTATCAAGATGATTACGGTGTTTGACCATATTGAGTGGTTTAAGCTTGATGTCAGCTAAACCATGGTCTTTTTTCATGCGTTTATAGACGGCTTCAAAGCTTTCGACCATGTCATCACTTTGGTTTACGCCGACTTGCATGGTATCGCGCACACTATCAAAAAAGACACTAATCTGTTGGCGTAAGCCAAGCGTAGTGAGTGCGCTAGACATGTCTTTACGTGTACGGGCAACAGCATAGTCAATCGCGTTGAGGTTCATCGTGTCACATACCAACTTGGCTTGTAACTTTAGCTTTGTTTTACCAATTTCTATATAGCTTACACAACGATGGTAATTCTCTTTGGCCGTCTGAATTTTTTGTGCGACTCGACCTGAAAGCTCAGTATTTTTATGGCTGAGCGCATGCAGTTGTTGATGTTGCTCAATTAAGTAGTCTATTTGTGTGCGTTTTGCACTCGCCACATCATCGAGAATGTTGCCAGTGTCATTGACCACTTTTTGCCAGACAATACGCTGTTTTTTTGGCAAGATTTCGTTGGCCAGATAGTTTTCAAGTTCGATAATTCGGCTGGCATCGAGCAGGTCGCTATCTTGCTTGACCTTTGCCACCAAGGCTTTTTGCGCGGAGACGGGTAGCACACGTGATTCTTCAATGCCTAATACATGGGCAGTGGCACGACATTGGCTATCGATAGTTTTAGCGATATCCTCTGCTGATTTCATTTCGTCCCACAGCGTGTCGATCTTATTGAGTACCGCGATAAGTCCGTCGCTGCCATTTTTGCGGTAACCAGCAATATGTTCGCGCCACATCTCAAGGTCACTGCGTGTCACCCCCGTGTCCGCGGCAAGGACGAATAACACGGCCTCTGCTTTTGGCAACATGTTGACAGTGAGTTCCGGTTCAACGCCTAAGGCATTGAGTCCGGGTGTATCGAGAATGGCGAGGCCTTGTTTGAGTAAAGGGTGCGGAAAACTGATGCGAGCATGGCGCCAGACGGGTATTTCGACGGTATCGGTGTCTGCACTGTCTTTTTCGACAGGCAGGCCGAGTGCTTTGGCTTCATCGACAGTGACAGATTTGACCTTGGCCAATTCTTGTAAGGCGTCAGCCATCTGATCAGGCGATTGTATATCGAGTTCGATAATATGCCAGTAGTCACGATTATGGCTGTACTCCTCAATACTGAGGTCTTCAAGTCGTGTTTCGATGGGCAGTAATTGGATATAAGCACTTTCGAGTACTTGGTCGTGAAAAATTTCGGTAGGGCACATTGTTGTGCGGCCGACATCAGACGGTAGTAGGCGTTGCTTATAATCAGCAAAGAAAATCGCATTGATGAGTTCACTTTTGCCACGTGAAAACTCTGCTGCAAAGGCGATAGTGAGCTTATCTGACTTTAGTGATTGGCAATTCTCAAAGATGCGTAGATCCAGCTCGGCACTGCTTAATTTGTATTTATCAAGCCATTGACGGGTATCGCTCAGCGCACACAATAACTCCTGCCGCCATTTGTCATAGGCATGCATTTGCCGCGTAAAATGATTGACGCGGCGATCGTCATCTAGCTCGTGTGCGGTAGCAACCATGTTATATGGTGCCCGTAAAATATGGGTGTGACATAGACATCTATTCCCCAGCAATAGCCCCTAATGTATCTGACTATACACGGCAGTGTTATCGCGTTTTGTGCGCCAGATCACACTACCAACACGGCGTGTGTTTTATCTGAACACAGACAACGACTGACGGCGAGCTAAGATCTCGGCCAATGAATCAATGCCAGTGAATTAAAAGGATGTGGCTAAGTTACTTAACGACCAGTCAGCGAAGATCTTGATTATTTGTAGGGAGACGATAGCGAGGATTGGCGATAAATCCAAACCGCCAATGGGGGGAATAATTCGACGAAAAGGGCTTAATACTGGCTCGGTCATTTGATGCAGCAGTCCAACTATCGGGTTTTGACTGCCCTGGCCAATCCAGCTAAGAATGACTGAGACGATAATCAGCGCAATAAAAAGCATGATAGCGAGCCCGATTAGTTCTGATACAGCGGTGAGTATGAGGATGCCTACGCCAAAGCTTAGCCCTTTAATTGTGCTGACTAGTCCGATTTCGATGGCTTTAAGAATAACCATTAATACGATAGCGGCGGCGTCAATGCCACCCCAGCCAGGAATGATTCGACGTAGTGGTTTAAGCGGTGGATTGGTGATTTTGACTAACAATTGTGATAGTGGATTATAAAAATCCGCACGAGCCCATTGCATAATAAAGCGCAGCATTACCGCAAGAATGTAGATGCTAAAAATGGTGCTGATGATAAGCACCGCTGATTGTTCAAAGGGATTGCCAGTCATGATTTTTCCAATAAATTAGCCATTTCGATAGAGCGCTCTTGCGCAGTGGTTAACGCTTCAGTAAAGAGCTTATCGATCTTTTCATCGAGAAGTTTATTTATTGCTCGTTCGGTGACGCCACCGGGTGAGGTCACCCGTCTGCGTAACTCTGCGCAATCCAGTTCGCTTTCCAATGCCATCTTGGTAGCGCCATAGCCCGTTTGCAAGGTCAGTAGGCGTGCTGTTTCGGCAGTCAGGCCCATTTTTTCGCCGATACTTTGCATTATTTCCATCACTAAAAAGAAATAGGCAGGACCACAGCCTGACAGCGCAGTAATGGCATCCATTTGCGCCTCGTCATTAACCCAAAGTGCCACGCCAACGGCACGCAGTATCGATTCTGCCTGCTGATGTTGCTCCTCAGACACTGCATCTGTTGCAAACAGCGCCGTTGCACCAGCGCCAACCAGCGAGGGAGTATTGGGCATGGTTCTGACGATCGCGTGTGATGCGCCTAGCCAGTTTTGTAAGGCTTGGCAACGGATGCCAGCAGCGATCGAAATAATAAGTGGTTTAGACTGAGTAAGGTGCGGCTCTAGTTGTCGGCAGAGACCTGCCATCACCTGGGGTTTCACCGCCAGCACAATAATGTCAGCATTGTTAATGGCAGCAATATTATCGGTAGTCGTTTTTATGCCCATATTGGCGCCAAGCTGCGTGCATTGCTGTGCATCATTATCCGAGGCGAGAATATTTTCGGCAGGATAATGATCGTTAATGAGGCCGCCAATCAGACTGCGAGCCATGTTGCCCGCTCCGATAAAACTAATTTTGAGATCTGTATTCATAATTTAGCGCATGATCCTAAGTACTCCAACAAGTTAATATTGATGGGTTCAGAGCCACCCCAATGTGCTAATACAAGGCACCGTCCGCAGGCAATGGTTACTCCCTTGTCAAGGGCGGTAACGCAGTAGTGGTGCATTGGGGTGGCTCCCTTCGGGCGAGACGAGAAGCGCTCATCTGCGTTGTTGTGCTCCTTGCATTAGCTATGGCTAGTGCTGCGCTCGCACGCCTAGCATCTGATCGCTTCTCGTCTCGCTGAACCCATCAATATTGACTTGTTGGAGTACTAGTGTGAAAGCAGTTAGTGTAGCGTATGAATGGGCATTCCACACATAGGGCGCAATGTACGTATCAATACGATTGGGACTTGTGCAGATGCTGCTTAAGCCTAGTGCTCTATCCATGTGATAATTACGGATTCAGCATCCCTGTAGTGTTTCGCAACAAGGCGCAGTGCGAAGGCAAAGGTTGCTCCCTTGTCGAACACTGCGCCCCGCAGGAAGTGCCCTTGGGGTGCAACGCAGCGGCGAAACACCACAGGGACGCCCTTCGGGTTAGCTTGTCAACGCCCACGAACCCTTGACAAGGGAATGGCTATTGTCTGCGAGACGCGCCTTACCGTGGGCGTTGACAAGCTAACTGAGCTCGCACACTCACATTGATAGAGCGCTAGGAGTCTGTCGGATTTAGGTGATCGTAGCGAGGGAAAGCCATTTTGTACCCCGAGGGCATGTAAAGTCAGATTTTACGATCAATTGAGGCGAATAGTGGGTCTATTTAACGAAATAGATCGTGAAATCTAGCCAAAATGGATTTTCCGCAGTAGATTCATCTTAAATCCGACAGGCTCCTAGCGTGGGCCAAACAATGCCTCGCCAATACGAAGATGTGTACTGCCTTCAGCAATGGCGGCAACATAATCATTCGACATGCCCATTGACAGGGTGTCGAGCACGAGCCCGTTGCTGTGTAGGCCATCGCGTAGCTGACGTAAGCGCGCAAAGGTTTGCCTTTGTTTTATAAAATCAGTCTCTTGTTGTGGTAGCGCCATCAGTCCGCGTAGTTGCAGGTTCGGTAAGGTAGCAATTTCTTGCGCCAGCGCCAGCGCATTGCTTTCATTGACGCCGCCCTTGCTGTCTTCTTGGTTAAGGTTGATTTGTAAGCAAATATTAAGGGGTGGTGCATTGTTGCTGCGTTGATCGTTGAGGCGTCTAGCGATTTTTATGCGATCAATGCTGTGTACCCAAGAAAAATATTGGGCAATGGCGGCGGTTTTATTTGATTGAATGCGGCCAATGTAATGCCAATCGATAGCCAGTTTGGTGAGCTGTTGTTGTTTTTCTAATGCCTCAT
>CAYUKF010000045.1:4201-10502 GCA_964445215.1 uncultured Thiotrichales bacterium | reverse complement strand
CTTGAATGTATAGGCTTTTATCAAATTCAAGTCTAAATGGATCACATGCTTCATGGGGTAATATCTCAATGCCCTTCGCTGAACCGATATAGCCGCAGTCTTTTTCATCCTTAACACGTTGGAGCGTTACTTCTCTTTCTTCTATTTTGGTAAATGGTCACTCCATTTCCGACTCAAAAGCACTAGCCGAAGCAATCAAGATTTCATACGCCTCTTCGCTTTTGAGTCCGCCCTCAAAATGTACGGTTACTCCCACGTCTTCTCCTTATGCCATATAACGCCCGCATTAGCGGCAAATTGCACGCGTAGCGGGAATTTTGTCCGACTGCATGCGTTTGTTAGCGGTGCTCATGTTACACAGCGTTATTAGTGACATAAATACTAGTTAATTAATAGCTCAACAATTGCCGTAAAGCCGCGATTTTGGGCATGTGTCAAAACCGAAATTCCCTCTTTATCAGTAATTTCAGAGTCAGCCCCGTGAGTCAGCAGTAACCTGACTATTTGCTGCTGGTTAGCGCCTCCCTTGGATAAGATTACTGCCTCCATTAGGGCGGTCCAACCAAGATCATTGACATGATTTACATCAATATTCGATTTTTCCAGTAATAATTTTACAGTATTTACATATCCTTTTTCCGCTGCGGGAATGAGTGCGGTCCCGCCATAGTAATTATAAATATCTGGCCTGGCCCCGGCATTTATTAAGAGGACTAAGGCATCATTCATGCCTTTTGCACCGGCATATAAAAAGGCTGTTTGGTTGATGACTTCTTGAGATTTTGATTTATCGTAATAATCAACATCAGCTCCCAATTCAATGAGCAACCGCAGTGCTTTAATATTGTTTTCAATCGTTACAATTAAAACAGCTGAACGCCCACGACTATCAACAACGTCAATACTCCCACCTGCATGTGTTATCTGCTGAAGCTGTTTTTTGTCTCCATTGATTGCGGAAGATAGCACAAGATTGAAGGTATCACTTGTTTGATCCATTGCCTGGATATTACACGCTACGGTGAGCAAGATGAGAAAACAAAATTTTCTCGAAGTCAGACAAAGTTGTATAGATCGCACCGCTAACGTTTGCACCCGAACGAGCGACTTGTTATGTGTTTTACACAAATACATTACTATCACCCTCTTGAGCTACAATGTTTCCATCTTGATATTTTGACTCTTTCAACTCATAAGGCTGAAAACAAGTAACAGGTGCTGATGACTCGTGTTCTAGTGCGACACAGATAGCACGTTGTGAGTTAGCAGGTTCACCAAATGAACCATTCACTTCATATGCGATTGCACAGGCAATGATTTTATTCTTTTTCGCCTCTTGTTGTAGCCCATCGATTAACTGACTTATAACATTTGAGGAAGGTGGGCACTCATCACCATCGAATGCTGAATAAACAGTAATGCTGCCATCTTGTTTCATGCCAAATGCAAATGGAAAAAACTCGCCTTGTTTTTCCAATAGCATTGTTGCCTCATCAATTGCTGCTGTGAAAAGTTGATTCTGTTGTTCGCTAGCCATTACAACATAATTTCCTTTTTACACATAACGACTATGCTCAGTGGTGAGGAGCATTTTTTGCTTGAATGCCAGATGATTTACCAGTTTTTTAGAAACGTTCTAATCCCTTATGTATAAAACTGGTAAATCATAGAGCCGATTGCAACCTAAAAGGTTACGTTGTCAAGTGGTTTTTTTTTAGGGATTAACAGTTTATCTATGGAATCGGGTTATCATTCCACGTTGGGTTATGATTCTTTCAGTAATGTTCTAAATCAATACAGCTATCCTAGCTTTTCAATTGCTTAGATGGACATGCTGGTTGTTTGTCGAGATGTAACACTGGAATCCGTTTATTTCGCTATTTCTTTAACTTGTTATTCTATCAGGCTCTTAATAGTTTTCCCTGCCAGCGCTTGATCCAAATGCGCTTCGATATGTTCGCTTAATTTTGCGCTGGTGGTGAATTGATGATTGCTAGTTAGCGCGGGGACGTGGTTGCAGTTTTCTCTGATTGCGTGCAACACTTCCACTAAAGGTGTGGTGTCAAAAGGTTTTGCGGGAAGGTATTGTTCATCTTCTGAGAGCACCAATAGTCCGGCTGCAACCAGTGAATCGGTAACACGTTCGAGGTTGTAGGAAGGGATGGAAAGTTGGTCAATCAAGCCACGTTCGTCAAGTGGGGCTTCATTGCGATAAAAACGTTCAGCAATTAATTGCATGACGGCAAGGCCTAGTTGTTCTCGGTGTCGATTGCTCAGTTTTGTCGGTACGCTGTCTCTGGTGAGGGCTTCGGGGTGTTGGTGATAAAATACGATGCTGGAGCCAATGAGTAATATTAGCCAGGCAACGTAGAGCCAGAACATAAACAAGATGAGTGTGGCGAAGGTGGAATAAATGGCGGTGTATTTTTCTGAGCCAGCAACGAAATTGGCAAAGCCCCAGCCAATGGTGACCCATAATATGGCAGTGATGAATCCGCCGATGAGTGCTGAGCGAAGTTTTACTTTGGTGTTGGGCACAAAGATATAAATAAAGGTGAAAGCGATCATGATCAATAGGTAGGGCAGTAGGCGTCCAATAATCGCAAAGATACTGCCAATGGGTTCAATATCAGACAGTGCCTCAACAACGGTGTTGCTTTGTACCGATGCGGTGAGGCCAATGGCCGATACAACTAATATAGGCCCCACCATAATGACGCTAAGGTAATCGCTAAAGCGTTCCCTCAAAGGGCGGTGACGCCTTATGTGCCAAATATGGTTAAAGGCGTGTTCGATTTTTTGTACCAGCGAGACGGCGGTATAGACGAGAAAGGCGAGCCCCAGTGTGCCGAGCACGCCGGCTTTGGTGTTGTCGACGAAGCCGATGATTTGTTTGATGATCTCGCTGCCTTTATCACCCAGGGGGGAAACCATATTAAGCAGTATGGGTTCTACCTGGTTATGCACGCCAAAGCCCTTGAGTACGGAAAAGCTCAGTGCCAGCAGCGGTACCAGTGACAGCAAGGTGGTATAAACAAGGCTCATGGCGCGCAGGGTCAGTTGACCATCGGCCAGGTCGCCAATGACGTTATGAACGATACGCAGCGCGTGTAACAGCCCTGCACGCCAGCGCGGCAAGGTGGCGAGATCGACGTCCCACAGGGCGCGATTAATTAGGCTGGAAATTTTTTCCATCACTTTCTCATTATAGCGTGCTGATGAGTATAGCTATATCAAGGCATTAGCGGTAATGATGCCTATCAAATCCGAGTGTGCAGCCCGCTGCTACACTGTGGGCTGTGGTAAAGTCTGCGCTTTTGGTTTACAGGCTTTGGTTTTATGAGACAGTGGGCACAGCGCGTTGCCAAATCGCGTAACTTTGAATATTTTATTATCGCGTTAATTCTTATTAACGCAGTGATTTTAGGCTTAGAAACGTCATCGAGCATTGAGGCGGATTATGGCCACCTACTTCGGTGGGGCAATCACCTCATATTAGCGGTCTTTATTGTCGAAGCGATGATTAAGATCGTTGCCGTAGCACCACGTTTTAGTTTGTATTTTGGCAATGGCTGGAATTTATTTGATTTCTCAGTGATTGTTTTATCGCTGGTGCCTGCCACGGGGCAGTTTGCCATGATTGCGCGCCTCGCTCGTTTGCTGCGGGTATTCCGTTTGATTACGGTGATTCCGGAGCTGCGTTTGATTGTCGCGACCTTGATCAAGTCGATTCCAAGCATGGGTAATATCATGCTGTTGATTGGCGTGATTTTTTATATGTATGCGGTTGCAGGTTATCACTTTTTTCATGAGCACGACCCAACACATTGGAATGATTTACCGATTTCGCTGTTAACCTTGTTTCGCGTGTTGACCTTAGAAGACTGGACCGATGTAATGTATACGGCGATGGAGATGAACCCGTATTCATGGATCTACTTTGTCAGTTTTGTCATTGTTTGCACGTTTGTGGTGATTAACTTGTTTATTGCGGTAGTGCTTAACAATCTACAAGAAGCCAAGAATGAGCGCTTGTTGAAAATGATCTCACCGGTATCAAAAGAAGAGTTGATTAAAGAGTTGAAGTCGACGCAAGAAACTTTAACGCGTTTAAGTAAATCGTTGGAAAAACACGGTTCTTAGCTAAACCCTGGCTCAAGCTGGGATAAGGAGGTATTCTTCACACCATGATGGATCCAAATAATGATGTTAGCTATTTGTTCATAATTGGACAAATTATGTTCTTTTGTTTGTTGGTGGCATTTGTCGTGTTTCTCGCAATTAGCGATAGACGTGTTAGTAAGCGCCTGGATGAAGAGGAACAGGCTGCTAATGATGTTAACTCCTCGACAGATGATCCTGACAGACCCTAGTGGATCACCTTAACTAGCTCAATGTCAAACATCAGTGCGTCGTTGGGTTCAATGATGTAAAGATTTCCGTGTTGAATGCCGTCTCTGCCATAGGCGAGATGAGCAGGCACGTATAGCGTTATTTTGCCGCCTTCTTTAATTAAGGGTAGGCCTTCTTTCCAACCATTAATCACTTCGCTCATATCAAATTCGGAACCATCTTTGGGTGCCTTGACGCGACCGAAAATACGCCCTTTGGTTGCTGAAACACCAGTGTAGCTAACAATAATTACGCTATCAGCTTGCGGTGATTTACCTTCGCCTTTGTTATGTATCACATATTGCAAGCCACTTTCAGTAGTGATTACGCCTTCTTCATTTTTGTTTGCTTTCATAAAAGCACGGGCGGCCGTTCTTGTTTTTTTCCAGACAGCTTCCTTGGCACGGCGTAGCCGGTCTTTTTCGATGCCGATTACAATATTACCTGCCTCCATGCTTAAATGCCTTGGGCCAAAATTCTGTGTATCAAGAATGGCTAAGGCAACAATGTCTGGGTCGACGATAAAGCCTTCTTCACGCCATTGTTGGGCAATTTTTAAACCTAATGCATAACTCAATTCTTGGTCGGGTGTGATAACAATTGTTTTGCTTTCTACGTGCTCCTTCTCAATGGTGGGGGCAGGCTTTTGAGGTGTTTTGTCTGCGGCAATGCCGAGTGAGGGCGATAGCAGTAGGGAAACAATAAGTATGGGTAGCAATTTCATTGGCTGAGCCTTTTTAGGGTGGTTATTTTTTCAGGGCAAGTCAGTTAGGCGAGTACATCGGCAATAATTTTTGCAAGTTGTTCGCACGACTGTGGGTTTTGTCCGGTAATGAGATTGCCATCTATGACAATATGCTCAGTCCACGGAGTGTTTACTGTTACTTCTGCACCTAATTCACGTAATCGCGTTTCAAGTAGAAAATCATATTCGCCTTCTGCTTCAGTTAAAATCTCTTCGGCATCACTAAAGCAAGTGAGTTTGCGTTGCTGAACAAATGGCAGATCATTTTTTTCTAATGAGGTAAGACAAACAACGCCATGGCAGACGCTTGCTATCAGTTGGTTTGTTTCGTCGCGACGTAAAAGGATTTGGTTTAAAATTTTATTGTGACGCAGGTCATACATGGTGCCATTGCCGCCTGGGATATACAGCGCATCAAAATCGTTGGCGGCGATTTCACTAAGTACTCTAGTCTTGTTTAGCACCGCTTTAGCGCCAGAGTTATTGGTCACGTGTCCCCATGCCTTCGCGGGGGCAGGCTCTTGGGGTGCAATGCTTTCGTTAAGACTTTGCGGATCTATGGGTGTTATACCACCTTTGGGGCTAGCAATAGTGATGACATAGCCTTTGTCTTTAAACAGTGAATAAGGAATTGCGAATTCGTCAAACCAAACACCCGTTTTACGTCCGGAGCGCAAGGTATCACAGCTGGTAACAACGATGAGCAGAGTGTTCGGCACAACGTGCCCTCGGGGTGCAATAGCGCTATGTTACTACAGCTATTATTTGTTGGTGCTTTAGGGGGGATGTGTTTGTTCGGCTTAACGACATTGTTTTAGTAAGCAAGGTTGAGCAAAATGGCTGCTTAACACCTATGTCTGCATTACCTTTGTTTTGGCGCGGTAGCACAAGACTTGTGGCAGAGTTTAAAATAGCCAACAATTGAGTGTGTTGTGTGGGAGGCTCGGGGGCGCTCTCAATCAAAAAGGTCGTCCTGTTGCGGCTGAAAAAGCGCTAGCAAGGTGTGAGGAGAGAGGTTTGATTATGCCAAATGAACGACGAACAACGCAGCCTGGTGTTTTTTCAGCCGCAACCCGAAGGGTTGAGCCTGTTTTTTTGCCCAGCGGTGTTATCGCTCGCTTGTGTAGACCGACTACACTACACTCGCTCTGCCTCGCCTCAAGC
>CAYUKF010000045.1:0-4101 GCA_964445215.1 uncultured Thiotrichales bacterium | reverse complement strand
CTAAAGTGAAAATTGGAATACCACGAGAACTGAAGATAAGAGAAGGGCGTATTGCGTTAGTGCCGGCGGCGGTAGCTAGCTTGATTGTGGCCGGTCATCAGGTATTTGTTGAATCTGATGCAGGCATGTTAAGCGGTTATGATAATGCGGCTTATATTGCCGCAGGGGCTCAGATTGTCGGCGACGGTGCTGCACTTTACGCTAAAGCGCGACTTATCGTTAAAGTGAAAGAGCCTATTGCTGAGGAGATTGCCCATCTAAGATCAGATCATCTGCTTTTTAGTTATTTGCATCTCGCCGCCAACGCTGAATTAGCCAATGCCTTGGTCAGTCAAGGTGTGACTGCTATCGCTTTTGAAACAGTGAGCGATGAAATGGGTCGGCTACCCCTGTTAGCGCCAATGAGTGATATTGCGGGTCGTATTGCTATTCAGGTTGGAACCAATTTGCTGCACTACTCACAAGGCGGTAAAGGTATTTTGCTGGGCGGGGTGGCTGGCTCAGAACGTGGTCGAGTGGTGATTATTGGTGTGGGTACGGCGGGTTTTAATGCGGCATCGATGGCGGCAGCGATGGGTGCTGAGGTGATCGTTTTTGATCGTCAGCGTCAGCCACTCGAACGTGCGCGTGCTTTGGGTGCGAATGTTACCGCGCTATATGCCTACCCAGATATGGTGGAACAAGCGGTAATAGACGCTGATTTAGTGGTTGGAGCAGTATTGCTTACTGGCCAGCGTGCGCCACATGTCGTTAGCGCCAAGACGGTAAAAGCGATGTCTACTGGCAGTGTGATTATTGATATTGCCATTGATCAGGGTGGCTGTATCGAGACATCGCGCCCGACTAGCTACGATGCACCAACGTATATTGTTGATGGCGTCATTCATTTTACCGTGACGAATATACCGGGGGCAGTGCCCCGTACGGCAACTCAGGCGCTGTCGGCGGTAATCGTTGAGCCACTGTTGAGGCTTTGTCAAGCCAATTGGCGTCAATATAATGATTTGGTCAGCGGCATTAATGTTGACCAGGGTAAAATCGTTCATCTGGCACTGACAGCTTAGTGAAGAGTCAACAAAGAGTAAGACTTCACTATATAATGTGATGATACGTTACATATCAAACATTCGTTGAATCACACTAAAACTTGGCTCCTAAAAACTTGGCTCAGGCAACACCAAAAAAAACACATTCTAAATTAATCACCGCGCATATTGGCCGTGGCGTGCGCGAGGGAGCCTTATTTGTCCTACTTGCGATCGCTGCTTACCTATTGATTGCACTGGTCAGTTTTGATGCCAGTGACCCAGGTTGGTCGCAAAGTGGTGGCAGCGGTGAGATTGCTAACCGTGGTGGCGTCGTGGGCGCTTGGTTTGCCGATGTTTTTCTCCATCTGTTTGGCTATCTTGCCTATTTGTTGCCGATGATGATTGCCTACAGCGCTTGGTTAATCTATTGCGGTAGCAAGGATCAAGTCGCTGCGTTCGATATCAATGAGCTGTGGTTGCGTGCAGGGGGTTTTGTTTTAGCGTTAACCGCTGGCGCGGCTTTAGCCTCGATGCGCTTCGGTATGGCTTTGGGCCGTTTACCACATGATGCTGGCGGCATACTCGGTGATGCAGTTTCATCAAAGTTGATTGGTTTGTTCAAAATCACGGGTTCAACCCTCTTTCTGTTGGCCTTGTTTTTAGCTGGCGTGACGTTATTTACGCGCTTGTCCTGGGTTGGGCTGATCGACTTCACCGGTCAATGGGCTTTGCGTGGTTTTGCTGTTGCGAAAGACTATTTTTTTCGTGCTATCGATCAATGGCGTCAGTTTGCTGCGCGGCGTCAGCGCGATGAAGTGATTCGTGAAGAAACTCAGCGTAGCAAGCAACGTCAGCCAGTACGTATTGAGCCAGTGATCACAATACCAGAGTTGAGCCCGCGCCCTGAAAAAGAACGTCAAGTGCCTTTGTTTGAGCCGACGGTCAATACTGATTTACCGCCTTTGTCATTGTTGGATGCTGCAGAAAAGCCAAAACACTCTGTATCGCATGAATCTTTAGCCGCTATGTCGCGACAGGTTGAATTGAAGTTGCGCGATTTTGGTGTCGATGTTGAAGTCGTTTCTGTGTTGCCTGGGCCTGTCGTCACACGTTATGAAATGCAACCTGCTGCCGGTGTCAAAGCCAGCAAAATCGTTAATCTGTCAAAGGATTTAGCGCGATCTTTATCGGTAACCAGCGTCCGTATCGTCGAAGTGATTGCCGGCAAATCAGTCATTGGTTTAGAGATTCCAAACGAGTACCGAGAAGTTGTGCGCCTCAGCGAGATATTACGCTCTAAACAATACGATGATTCAAAGTCCCCTTTAACCTTAGCGCTAGGCAAGGATATTGCTGGCCAGCCTGTCGTTGTCGATCTAGCTCGTATGCCACATTTGCTGGTTGCCGGGACAACGGGTTCCGGTAAGTCAGTGGGCGTTAATGCCATGGTGCTTAGTCTGTTATATAACGCAACACCGGCAGACGTACGCATGATTATGATTGATCCAAAGATGTTGGAGCTTTCGGTTTACGATGATATTCCGCATCTATTGGCACCTGTTGTTACCGACATGAAAGAGGCGGCCAACTCTCTGCGTTGGTGTGTGGCTGAGATGGAACTACGTTATGCGCGCATGGCGGCACTGGGCGTGCGCAACTTGGCGGGTTACAACCGTAAGGTCAAGGACGCAGAAGATGCGGGTGAGCCAATTCCTGACCCACTTGTTACGCAGGTGCCAACAGACGAAGACATGCCAATGCTCCATCATTTGCCGCATATCGTCGTCGTTATTGATGAGTTTGCTGACATGATTATGGTGGTGGGTAAAAAAGTTGAAGAATTGATCGCACGCTTGGCGCAAAAAGCACGAGCTGCGGGCATTCATTTGATTGTTGCCACGCAGCGGCCTTCGGTTGATGTGATTACCGGTTTAATCAAGGCGAACATTCCTACACGTATCGCTTTTCAGGTTTCTTCTAAAATTGATTCTCGCACTATTCTTGATCAAGTAGGTGCAGAACAATTGTTAGGTCAAGGTGACATGCTATATTTGCCGCCAGGCACTGCCATACCTGTTCGAGTCCATGGTGCCTTTGTCGCCGATCACGAAGTGCACAGAGTGGTTAAACAAATAAAAAGCAGTGGCGCACCGAATTATGTTGAAGCCTTAACGGGCGGCAACTCAGGCATAAGGCTTGGCAGTCAGTTTGACGATATTGAGATGGACGAGTTTTATGACGAGGCTGTGGCGATTGTTACCGAGACACGACGGGCGTCGATATCAGGTTTACAACGGCGTTTAAAAGTGGGTTATAACCGTGCCGCACGCCTGGTCGAAACCATGGAGCAAACAGGTGTGGTTGGGCCAGTGCAGTCAAATGGTTCGCGCGAAGTGTTAGCGCCACCACCACCACCTAAATAATGAGCACAAATCATGATGCCTAGAATGCAAAAAAATCTGTATGTAGTTCTTTCATTAGTATTTTTGCTAATGGGTGTGGTGAATGCCGATGAGGCCAAAGATAAGTTAGATCGCTTTGTGGTTGACCTGAGCAGTATGCGGGCTGGTTTTGTGCAAACGGTTATTGATGATAATGGCACCGTGGTGGATGAGTCAGAAGGCACCATGGCCATGTTACGCCCCGGTCGTTTTCGTTGGGATTATACCTTACCCTATGAGCAGCACATCATTACCAACGGTAAACGCCTATGGATTTATGAACCCGATTTAGATCAGGTGACGATTAAACCTTATGAGACGGGAGTAGGCCAGACACCAGCGTTACTCTTGTCTGGTGATGTTAGTGTTTTCGAGCGTTTTACTGTGAGTGATCTTGCTATTACTGACAGCGAGTACGAATGGTTGTTGTTGCAGCCGCTTGATAAAGATAACATTTATGAATCTATCCAACTCGGTTTTGATGAGTTTGGTTTAAAGCTTGTGCGTTTTTCTGATGATTTTGGTTACCACACTCAGTTAGAGTTTATCGATGTCGAAGCAAATGTCGCGCTTACTGAAGATGAATTTGAATTTCAACAACCAGAAGGCGTTGAGGTCATTAGCGATCCTGG
>CAYUKF010000044.1:0-10518 GCA_964445215.1 uncultured Thiotrichales bacterium | reverse complement strand
CCGGCGCGTCTACCAATTCCGCCACCCCGGCAGCGGGGCTAGCAGTATAAAAGGGTCGTTGCTGAGCCGCAAGCGTATTTGTATTGAATATATTGAGAGAGAAACCAAGATTTAAACATGTTGCGCGCCGAATTCACCTTTGATTTACCGTCTGAGCTGATTGCCCAATACCCACCGAAACAACGTGCCAGTAGCCGTCTACTTTATTTAGAGGGTAGCCGTGGTGCATTAGAGGACAAACAGTTTACAGATTTACTTTCTTTGCTCAAGCCGGGCGATTTACTGGTTATGAACGACACTCGCGTTATTCAGGCACGGCTTTATGGACGTAAATACTCAGGCGGCAAGCTTGAGGTATTAGTTGAGCGCGTGCTTAGTTCGCAGCGAGCACTAGCCAAGGTGCGCAATTCAAAATCATTGCAGATGGGCGCTAAATTTTTGATCGCTGTTAATACGGAAGTAGAGGTTGAGGAAAATAACGGGAGTTTTCTTGTTTTACGGTTATGTACGGGCGATTGGTACAGCTTGATGCGCGAGCATGGACATGTGCCCTTGCCCCCATATATCACTCGTGCTGATGAAGGCCTAGATGACACACGTTACCAAACTATTTATGCGCGACATGATGGCGCTGTAGCAGCGCCAACGGCAGGTCTGCATTTTGATGGTGCGATGCTTGATCAAATTAAAGCGATGGGTGTGACGCTTGCCTGGGTCACTTTGCATGTTGGTGCCGGGACGTTTGAGTCAGTGCGTGTTGATGATATTAACGACCATCAAATGCATTCGGAGCTCTTTACAGTGAGCGCTGAAGTATGCCAACAGATTACAGCCACTCGCCAGGCAGGTGGCCGTGTTGTCGCAGTGGGTACCACCTCGGTTAGAGCGCTAGAAAGCGCGACGGATGAGCATGGTGTGACGCAACCCTTGCAGGGTGATACCAATATATTTATCACACCGGGATACCGCTTTCGTTGTATCGATGCCATGATTACCAACTTTCATTTGCCCGAATCCACTCTCTTAATGTTAGTCAGCGCCTTTGCTGGTTATGAGCCAGTTATGGCAGCCTATCGTCATGCCGTTGCAAGACAATATCGATTTTTTAGCTATGGTGATGCGATGTTTCTTACCCGCAACGACCAGCAAACACATGAGCATAGGAATAAAGCGTGAAATTTGAACTGTTGGCCGAAGATGGCCTGGCTCGTCGTGGGCGTATCAGCTTAAATCGAGGCGTCATTGACACTCCGGTATTTATGCCTGTTGGCACTGCCGCGACAGTTAAAGGCGTCACGCCAAAAATTATCGATGAAATCGGCGCACAGATTGTTCTCAATAATACCTTTCACTTAATGTTGCGGCCAGGGATGGAAGCAATCAGTGCACATAAAGGTGTGCATAATTTTATGCATTGGCAAAAGCCTATTCTGACCGATTCAGGCGGTTACCAGGTATTTAGCCTTGGCAAAATGCGCAAATTGACTGAAAAAGGCGTGGAATTTCGTTCTCCTTTTGATGGTGCCAAAGTTTGGCTCGACCCTGAAACCTCGATGTCTATCCAGCGCACTCTAGGCGCTGACATTGTCATGAGTTTCGATGAGTGCACGCCTTATCCTGCTAGCTATGAAGAGGCACAGCAGTCGATGGAACTTTCCATGCGCTGGGCACAACGATCAAAAGACGCACATAGCGATAATCCCGCGGCGTTGTTTGGCATTGTCCAAGGTGGTGTCTACCCTGATTTACGTCAGCAATCACTGCAACAGCTCAGCGATATTGGCTTTGATGGTTATGCCATTGGCGGCCTGTCGGTAGGTGAGCCACAAGCAGAAATGCTGCATATTCTTGATGGACTTGCGCCTGCCATGCCAAAGCAATCACCACGATATTTAATGGGTGTGGGTACACCACAAGATATTGTCGAGGCCGTGCGTCGAGGCATCGACATGTTTGATTGTGTGCTGCCAACGCGCAATGCCAGAAATGCGCATCTATTTACTAGCCACGGCGTGGTGCGTATTCGTAATAGCGTCCACAAGCTTGATACACGGCCGCTCGATGACAATTGCGATTGTTATACCTGTCAGCATTTCAGCCGCAGCTATTTGCGTCATCTCGCGCACAGCAATGAGATGCTCGGCGCGACGCTCAATACCATCCATAATCTGCGTTATTATTGGAATTTGACAAGTGAATTGCGCCAAGCTATTGCAGAAGGGCACTTGCAGCCTTACATTGACAGCTTTTATGCGCGATATGAGCAATCTGACGGCTAGCTTGAGCGGATTTATCTAATCGTAATAAGTCCGACAGGCTTAGATCACTTGGCCTATAATGGGCGACTTTAGCCGCCAATCGTGGTGGTTAAACAAGAATTAATATTAAAATTTAAGGAAATACCTAATGAGTTTGTTTATTTCAGATGCGATGGCAGAAACTGGCTCAGCCGCAGCTGCTACACCGGGCTTTACCCAATTTATTCCGTTGATTATCATCTTTGTGATTTTCTATTTTTTGTTGATTCGTCCGCAGATGAAGCGTGCCAAAGAGCATAAAAAATTAGTGGAAGGTATCGCAAAAGGTGATGAATTGGTCACCAATGGTGGCATTCTTGGCAAAGTCGTTGCTATAGAGGAAGGTTTTTTTAGCCTGGAAGTGACCAATGGCACAATCATTAAAATGCAGGCAAGCTCCGTCAGCCAAGTGATGCCTAAAGGCACCTATAAGTCTGCTTAGCTCTTAACCTAAAGAGCACCCCTGTTTTAATAACAATAAACGAAACCTATGAATCATTATCCTGGATGGAAGTATTTGCTGGTTGGTACCGTACTGGTGTTCGCCGTATTGTTTGCGCTACCGAATATTTATGGTGACGACCCTGCCGTACAGGTTTCCGTCGCCAGTGGAACGAGCGGAGAAGGCCTTGGTGAGCAACTTAACAGCGTGCTTGCTGGTAGTGGCCTACCATATAAAAGTGTTGAGTTAACCGATTTTGGTTGGCTAGTGCGTTTTGACGACACCGAGGTTCAGCTTAAAGCTAAAGACTTGATTGATGAACGTCTTGGTGAAGGTTACATTACTGCATTGAATTTGGCGCCAGCAACGCCGGACTGGTTACGTAGCTTGGGTGGCCAGCCGATGTATTTAGGGCTGGATTTACGTGGCGGTGTACATTTCTTACTGCAAGTCGATATGGATACCGCTGAAAAGCAAGTGCAAAATGCCAACATCAAAGGTTTGCGCAGTTATTTACGTGGCGAGAAAATTCGTTATTCCGCTATCATCGAGGGTCCTAGTAACACTATTTTGATTAAGTTTCGCTCTCAAGAGGATCGCACGACAGCGCGCGAGTTGATCTATAACGAAGCCGATTATCGAGATCTCAACTTGCAGGAAATCAAGGGCGGCAAATCGCCCACTCTGGAAGTCACCATTAAAGAAGCCGCGTTAAAAGAAAAGCGCGATTTTGCCTTAAAACAAAATATTACCACCTTACGTAATCGTGTTAATGAGCTTGGTGTCGCTGAACCGATTATTCAGCAGCAGGGTGCAGATCGTATTGTTGTGCAATTACCAGGTGTGCAAGATACCACTCGTGCTAAAGAAATTTTGGGCGCAACAGCGACACTGGATTTTCGTCTTGTTGATAGTAATAACGATATCCAGGCCGCTTTAGGTGGCAAAATACCGTTAGGCTCACGTATTTATCGTGAACGTGATGGCCAACCCATTTTATTGTTAAAAGATGAAATTATTACCGGTGACGCCATTATTGATGCAGCATCAGGTATCGATCAGCAAACCGGTAGTGCATCGGTGTTCATCACATTAGATAGTGTCGGTGCCAGCCGAATGAGTGATGTTACACGCGATAATATTGGCAAGCCCATGGCCGTTGTCTTCAAGGAATCGAAGTCGGATATTAAAGATGTTGATGGCGAAAAAGTGATCACACGGCGTACTTCAGAGCAAGTGATTAATGTTGCCACCATTCGTGATCAGCTAAGCAAGCGTTTTCAAATTACCGGCCTGGATAGCACTGAAGAAGCACGTGACTTGGCATTGTTGCTCAGAGCCGGCGCCTTAAAAGTGCCTATCGATATTATTGAAGAGCGCACCATTGGTCCAAGCATGGGTAAAGAGAACATTCAAAAAGGAACCTATTCCGTTATCATTGGTTTCATCTTAGTGCTGATCTTTATGGTGGTTTGGTACAAACAGTTTGGCATGATTGCCAATATTGCCTTAACGTTGAACCTGGTGGTGATTTTTGCGGTACTTTCTCTATTGCAAGCGACACTGACCTTGCCGGGCATAGCCGGTATTGTTTTAACCGTTGGTATGGCGGTTGATGCCAATGTGTTGATTTTTGAGCGTATTCGAGAAGAGATCAACAACGGTAATTCACCGCAGGCAAGTATTCATTCGGGTTATGAGAAAGCACTGTCGACTATCGCCGATGCCAATATCACCACGCTAATTGCTGCCCTAGTGCTGTATACCTTTGGTACCGGCCCGATTAAGGGCTTTGCAATAACCTTGTCTATCGGTATTTTAACCTCGATGTTTACGGCGATTATGGGTACTCGTGCCATCGTTAATTTCTTTTATGGCGGTAAACGCATCAACAAGTTGTCGATATAATGCAATTATTTAAAAATACACCTGATTTTGATTTTATGTCGCGACGTTATATCGCGATTATGCTATCGGCTATTGTTTTATTAATCGCTGTGGGTTCGTTAGCTACACGTGGTTTAAACCTCGGCATTGATTTTACCGGCGGTACCATTATCGAAGTGGGTTACCCTGACAGTGCTGATTTAGCCAGTGTCCGTGCTGAACTGGGTGACAACGGTTATGACGACGCTATTATTCAGCATTTTGGTACAACGCGTGAAGTGTTGATTCGTGTTGCGCCGCGTGAAGCGGTCAGTAATGCAGATTTGAGTAATAAAGTTATTGCTGTGCTGAAAAAATCGAATGATGTCGAAGTGCGTCGTGTTGAATTTGTCGGGCCACAGGTCGGCGATGAATTAACCAATGATGGTGGCCTGGCCTTGCTTTATGCTCTGGGCGGGATCTTAATTTATGTTTACTTTCGTTTTGAATTTCGTTTTGCCTTGGGTTCCGTTGCTGCCCTGATTCATGACGTTATTATTGTCATGGGCGTGATCTCGATACTGGGCATGGAGTTTAACCTGACTGTATTGGCAGCGATTTTGGCAGTGATTGGTTATTCATTGAACGATACCATTGTCGTGTTTGACCGTATTCGCGAAAATTTTCGCAAGATGCGTAAAGGCAGTCCGGTCGAGGTGGTGAATACCTCGTTAAATCAGACATTTTCACGTACCTTGATTACGTCTATAACAACCTTGCTGGTTTTGTTTGCTTTATTTTTCTTGGGTGGTGAGGTTATTGGAGGTTTTGCGCTGGCCTTGATTATTGGTGTCTTTGTTGGCACCTATTCATCAATTTATGTGGCGAGCAATATCACTCTCATGTTAGGTGTCAGCAAAGAAGATCTCATGCCGCCTGAAAAAGAAGGTGCAGAGATCGACGACCGTCCATAAACCCTAGTGGGCGTCCCAGTGGATATTATGGGCGCCCATTTCAACAAACTGAAAACAGCAGGTGAGGGGGGTGTTAACAATCATTTTAATCGTCCTGTTGCACCTTCAATGGCGCCAGGCGCCCCGCAGGAAGTGCCCTTGGGGTGCAGGCGAGAGGAGAGAGGTTTGGTGGTCCAAATGAACGACGAACAACGCAGTATGGCGCCATTGAAGGTGCAACCCGAAGGGCCAGTGCGCATTGTTCACCCAGCGGCGTTGTCGCTCGCTTATGTGGGCCAACCACACTGCACTCGCTCCGCCTTGCTGGATGAACAATGCGCGCTGGCAGGACGATTAAAATGATTGTTAACACCCCCTAGCCCCCTATGTTTACACTGCTTATTGTCTTTTTTACTGTTTCCATTGTTTTTTCATTTTTTTGCTCGTTATGGGAAGCAGTGCTATTGAGCATTACGCCGACCTATGCCCATATAAAAATGGAGCAAGGCTCGAGCATTGGCCGTCATCTTAATTCGTTCAAAGAAAACATAGACAGGCCATTAGCGGCGATTCTGACGCTAAATACCATTGCTCATACTGCAGGTGCCATAGGAGTTGGCGCGCAGGCGGCGGCGATCTGGAGCGAAACGCATCCATTCATCACCCAATTTGCCGTGCCCGTGATAATGACCTTGGCTATTCTCATTTTCTCAGAAATTATTCCCAAAACTATTGGTGCTAACTATTGGCAAGAACTTGCGCCATTTACTGTTAGATCGCTGTTATTGCTTATGGTTGTTCTGGCACCTTTGGTTTGGTTGAGTCAGCTCATTACCAAAGCACTGAAAAAAGATAAATCACGCAGCGTATTATCACGATCAGACTTTATGGCGATGGCTCAGATTGGTGCCAAGGAAGGCGTTTTTGAAGAAGCGGAATCACATATTATTGGCAATTTATTGCAATTTAATACCGTGCGTGCCGAAGATATTATGACGCCACGAATGGTCGTTAAAGCTGCTGTTGAGACTCTAACAGTGCGAGAGTTTCACGAGGAAAATAAAGACCTTCGATTCTCGCGCATACCAGTATATCAACAAGAATCGAAAGACCATATTACTGGTTATATTCTCAAAACCGAGGTACTGGCTAATATTGTTAACGGTAAGCCAGACGTGACCCTGGCGAGCATTCGTCGAGAAATGATGATCGTCAACGAAGATTTTCCTCTGCCTGACTTGTTTGATCGCTTAATGAAAAAGCGTGAGAATATCGCCTTGGTGGTTGATGAATTTGGCGGTATGGCCGGTATTGCTACGATGGAGGATGTGATAGAAACCATGCTCGGAATGGAGATAGTTGATGAATCCGATAGAAACGAAGATATGCAAGTGTTAGCGCGTAAAAACTGGCAGCAACGTGCGAAACGACTTGGCTTGATAGAAGAAGCACCATCAGCTATTAATGAGGAAGTTGATGACAATACTGTATCGAAAATAGCAGGCGAGGCAACACCAAAAAATTAATAGCTACTAATATTAAAGTTAGTTTGAAATGAATCAGGTGTTCCAGGCCAGAGGCTATTGATTGCCTTTAGTGATACGGGGAAGAGAAAATGGAATCGTTATTCAGTAAGTTTAGTCAAGTGTTTGGGTTATTATTTGATAAGGTGGTTGACTTAGGTCAAAGCCCTGAATTCTACACACAGATAGCAATAGCGATATTAGCAATAATTTTAGCGTCTATACTCGCTAATCTACTAAAGAAAATTACACCGTTTTTCCAAACTTTGCCACAAGAAGGCCATTTTCTTGCCTTGCGTCAATCTTTATATAAATCGCAAGGGTTATTATTTCCAGTGGTTGCCATTATATTGCTGGGTGTGGCAGTTGCGTTGAGTGGTCAATTCGTTGATCAGAGTTGGTTAATACGCATCACACAAGGTTTGGCAACAGTTTATCTGTTATATACCGTTGCCAAACACTACGTTACTCAACCAGTTGTAAAATTGTTGATTAAATGGTTAGTTTTACCGCTAGCTATTCTCCATGTGTTTGGTGTACTTGATGATTTTATTGCTTATATTGATGGCGTTGCCATTGAGCTTGGTAATATTCGTTTTTCACTCTACGGTATCGTGCGTGTCCTAATATTCGGTAGTATTTTATTCTGGCTGGGTCGTATATCAAACAACGCTGGACAGAAGGTAATTCGTGGTCAAGAGGGTATTGATGTTGGCACCCGCGAAGTCTTTGCCAAGCTATTCCAAATCGTACTCTTTGCAACGATATTTATTTTGTTGTTGCAGGTTATGGGTATCAATCTTACTGCTCTAGCGGTATTTGGCGGTGCTTTGGGTGTCGGGCTGGGTTTTGGTTTACAGCAAATTGCCTCGAACTTTGTATCGGGTCTTATTATTCTTCTCGATCGCTCGGTGACGGTTGGCGATTACGTTGAACTTGAAGACGGTAAAGCTGGAACCATTCTTGAACTTAATATGCGCGCGACAACACTAAAAACGTACGATGGCAAAGACATTGTCGTACCCAACGAGCAGTTTATTACGACTAGTTTTACTAACTGGACACATCGTGACAGGCTGCAACGCTATGATATTGTGTTTTCAGTTGCCTATAAAACCGATTTAGATAAATTATTAGATCTTGTCCGCAGTGTTGTCCGTAGCCACCCACAGGTGTTAAACGAGCCTGAGTTAGCAGATGCTGAAATCAGTGAGTTTGGCGACTCAGGCGTCGAGATTCTGGTGGAGTTTTGGATGGAGGGTATTGATGATGGTGTGAACCACGTTGATGCTGATTTGAAGCTTATGATTTGGCATGCGCTGAAAGAAAACGACATTGAGATACCTTTCCCACAACGTGAAGTTAAAATTGTTGGGGCAATGCCTAGTTAGCCTGCATTGAAAAATGAATTACTACATAATCATATTGCTATTGGTGTTGCTGGGTGGTATTGGAGTGACGATATGGGGCTGGAAAATACTTTTAGCTTCACGGAAAATAAGGCGATGGCCATTTGTAGAAGGTATTATTGCTAAGTCAAACCCTGGTCACTCTGGTGGTGAATTCTCACCTAATATTCAGTATCACTATGTTGTCAATGGTAAAGACTATCAGCGGGATTTTGAATTTCCGAGGGATGTTGAATCCATACCTGAATTATCGGCAAGTTATATCAAAAAATACCCTATGGGAAAAAAAGTAACAGTTTATTATGATACGTCAAATCCAGACGAAGCAGTGCTTGAACCAACATTGCGTGGCGATTGGATGATCCTTGCCTTGGGTCTTGTCGCCATTGTGGCAGCAGTGCTTGCCCTTTTAAGCTAAGGCACCTCTGACGTGTCATGGAACATGACCTTGCCCCTGAAATCTTCCAGCTCTTTGGCGTTAATCTTGTTACCCCAAGAGTACTTCCTCAGGAATGCTATCGCATTCCTGAGGGGCGCAGTAGTCCTACTATTGACTGCGATTCGCGTCTCGATCTGGAAGATTTCAGATACAATCTCGCTGTCCCAGAATTGATCAGAGGTGCCCTAGGCTCTTGCTATGTAGCTCAATATGTTTAGGTTCGCGCCATGATGGCGCGCTGTGTTTATGTTGAGCTTAAAAGCACTACATTGAAACAGGTTAAGATACGTGGCGGCATATTGAGTTGTAGGTTTGTCACATATAAATTTTTATGGGTATGTTTTTTACGATTGAGGGTGGTAACAAGCTGATTTAATATAGACGATTATTTATTACACAAATGATAAATGCTACCAGGAGAGGGGTATGAAGCTACGTATTCAGTGGGTGTTAGTTATTTATATTTGTTTTGTTTTTCTGCAATCCTTATTTTTTAAATTCACCGGATCCGAAGAAACGATCATTATTTTTTCAACTATCTCTGAATGGATGCGAGGAATTAGCCCGTTAGAATTTATTGCGCCACTATTTGAACAATACGGTGGTCTGCTCACCGGTCTCACAGAGTTAGTAGCATGTATTTTATTGATTATTGTCGCTACTCGCTTCTGGGGTGCGCTGCTGGCTCTGAGTGTAATGAGTGGCGCAATATTTTTCCATCTCTTTACGCCATTAGGTGTTGATCGTATTGTTGATGCCGCTGGCAATACCGATGGTGGTGTGTTGTTCTACATGGCATGTGGCGTATGGGTTTGTGCATTAATCCTTGCATTTATGAACAACCCATTTAGAAAATAAATTAGCTTATGTCTTGTAAATAGCCTAGTAGCTTGCAAGTTTGAGATTTATCCTCACTGTTATGCTGTGTAGTAAATTATAAAATAATAAAATATAAAAACGTAATGGCTAGAATAGTTCTATTTAACAAACCTTTCGCTGTGCTGAGCCAGTTCACTAGTCAGGGAAATCAAGCAACACTGGCTGAATATATCGACGTACCTAATGTCTACGCGGCAGGGCGTCTGGATAAAGATTCAGAAGGGCTTTTGGTGTTAACGGATGATGGTGAATTGCAAGATAAAATCGCATCGCCTAAGTATAAAATGAGTAAGACCTATTGGGTGCAAGTTGAAGGTGTACCTGATAACGCGTCTATAGACACCTTACGCACAGGAGTTGAACTCAACGATGGTTTAACCAAGACTGCTAAAGTAAAATTGATTAATGAACCAAATCTATGGCCACGTAATCCGCCGATACGCGAGCGAAAGTCTATTGCCACTTCGTGGTTAGAGATAAAAATAAAAGAAGGGCGAAACCGACAAATACGTCGTATGACGGCAGCGGTGGGTTATCCGACATTAAGGCTGATACGTTATTCAGTTGGCAGTTGGACTATTGATGGCTTGGAAACGGGCTCTTATCTTGAGTTAAGTGTTTAATTAATCTTAGATCTGTATATGCTTTGAATTATCGAAAGAGTCAATGACGTATTTGTGATTGTTTTATTTCAGTAGTGTATTGATGAG
>CAYUKF010000043.1:6823-10566 GCA_964445215.1 uncultured Thiotrichales bacterium | reverse complement strand
ATATTGCTGTAAACGGCGACTAACACCTTGGAATGTGGATAAAGCCTCTTGTATTGCATCAAGCGATACACCTAACTCGTAGGCCACTGCTATCGCACCTAATGCATTTAACACATTATGCTTGCCTGCCATATTTAACTGAACATCAAGCAAGTCTACTGCCGATGGCAAAGCAACCTTAAAATAAGTCGTGTTACCTACTTGGCGTAATTCACTTGCCCTGACCTGGGCGTCATCATGAAAACCATAGGTTAGAATAGGCCGCTGTATATCATCTAAAATTTCAGCTATGACAAAATCATCAAGACAAACAACGGCGAGACCATAAAAAGGCAGGTGATGAAGAAACTCGACAAAGGTGTCACGCAAACGAGAAAAATCATTGCCATAGGTAGACATATGATCATGGTCGATATTAGTTAATATCGCCATCATCGGCTGCAAATGCAAAAAAGAAGCATCGCTTTCATCCGCCTCGGCAACCAGATAACGTCCACTTCCTAACTGTGCATTGGCACCAATACTATTCAACTTGCCGCCAATGACAAACGTGGGATCCAAACCTGCTTTAGCTAATATGCTAGCAACAAGACTGGTAGTGCTAGTCTTTCCGTGCGTACCAGCAATGGCGATGCCATAACGAAAGCGCATGAGTTCTGCCAACATCTCAGCACGCGGCACAATCGGAATGTGCTGTTCATGCGCATAAGCAAGTTCAGGATTGTCAGCACTCACTGCTGTTGAAGCAATAATGACATCGCAATCCTTTGCGTAAATCGCATCATGCCCTTGCTGTATTTGTATTCCCAAACTAGATAGACGCTGCACCATACTATTCACAGACACATCAGAACCTGTCACCTGATAGCCAAGGTTATGAACGAGTTCGGCAATACCGCCCATACCGGCACCGCCAATACCAACAAAGTGCATATGACGGATGCGCCCCATCACTGGCAGTGATGCCAGTGATGCTGATGCGCCGTGTTCAAACTTGAATCTGGAAGTCATCGCCTTAACCACGTAGTGCTTCTTCTAAAAACGCATCGGCAACTTGCTTTGCAGATTCTGGTAACGCTAATTGTCGCGCCTTCATCGCCATATCACATAACACTTCACGCTTGTTTTGTGCATCCGCCACAAATTGATCAAGCACAACTTTAAGCTTATTAATGGTCAAATCATTTTCATGAAACAAATAGGCTGCACCAGCCTCAACTAAATACTGTGCGTTACGAGTTTGATGATCATCTACCGCATAAGAATAAGGCACAAATACAGCAGCAAGACCCGCTGCAGCGATCTCCGAAACCGTTAACGCGCCTGACCGACATAGCACCAAATCAGCCCAAGCATAGGGCTCAGAAATATCATCAAAAAAAGCAGACACATCAGCCTCCACTTCATGCTCATGATAATGTGCCTGTGTTAGCTCAAAATGACGCTCGCCAGTTTGATGCCTAACTAATGGCCTGTCTGCAAGTGAGAATTGTTGTAACAGCTTAGGCACAATAGTGTTAAAGATTTGAGCACCTTGACTGCCACCAACAACCAATAAGCGCAAGGGCCCTTCTCTACCAACAAAACGATCAGCCGGCAATTCGATCTGACAAATACTAGAGCGAACTGGATTACCAACTGATACAGCATGATAACGGCGCGGGAAGCTGCCCGGAAAAGCTTCAAATAGTCGTTTCGCTAAGGGTGCCAATAAACGGTTAGTCAATCCTACAACCGCATTTTGCTCATGCACCAAAAGAGGCTTACGTAGCAACCATGTTACGAGGCCGCCTGGTCCTGCGACAAAACCACCCATACCCAGGACAGCCATCGGGCGATAACGCAACAACACAACGGCCGCCTGTATCATCGCCAGAGCAAGGCGAAACGGGGAGAGGAGTCGTTTCGCCAGTGACTTCCCGCGCAAACCGGAAATCGAAATCCACACCACAGAAATTCCTGCAGCAGGCACTAAACGGGACTCGATACCCTCTCTCGTCCCTAACCAAATTACTTCGGCACCACGCGCCATCAACGCATCAGCGACGGCAAGGCCAGGGTAAACATGCCCACCCGTACCGCCCGCCATAATCATCACGCGTATTACCACTTTCGTTGCCTCATTTCTTGGCTTTTTTGGCGCATTTCATAGTCAGCTCGTAGCAATAAAGCACAACAAATACAGGCCACCAAAATACTGGATCCGCCGTAACTCATTAGCGGTAAGGTTAAGCCCTTTGTTGGCAAGACACCCATATTGACACCCATATTGATAAACGCCTGCATACCAAACATTAAGGCGATTCCGTAGGTGAGATAAGCAACAAATGGCATCGATAATATTTGGCATCGATAGGCAACCCGAAAACTACGTAAGACGATATAACCAAAAAGACCAATAACAATGAGCACGGAAACCAAACCAAGTTCTTCTGCCATAACTGCAAAAAGAAAATCTGTATGCGCTTCGGGTAAAAATGATAGCTTTTGCACACTGCCACCCAAACCAACACCAAACCAACCGCCGCGACCAAAAGCAATTAGCGCTTGAACTAACTGAAAACCACTATTAAAAGGGTCTTGCCAAGGATCAAGGAATGAGGTTAATCGAGCCAAACGATAAGGCGAATAAACAGCTAATGCACCGAGACTTGCGCCGCCAATTAATAACAAAATCAGAAACTGATAAAGCTTAACGCCAGCCAGGAACATCAAAGCAAAGACAGAAACTGCCAATACCACTACCGAGCCAAAATCTGGCTCGAGCAATAACAACACAGCAAAAACAATAAAAACCGCCATGGGCTTAATAAAACCTTGCATGACATCAGCTAACTGTTTTTGGTGATGCGCTAAATAACCTGCCAAATAAAGCAAAAATGCTAGTTTGGCGAACTCAGAAGGTTGCAAACGTATAACAAGCAAGTCAATCCAGCGTCGAGCACCGTTCACCGTCACGCCAATGCCTGGCACCAACACCAAAACAAGCGAAATAAAAGCTGCGGCTAACAACCATGGCGCAACCTTCTCCCATAGGCTCATTGGAACTTGAAAACAAATATAGGAAGCGATCAACGCCACAGCTAACAAACTGATTTGTCGAATCAGAAAATAATGCGCATTACCCGTCTGATGTTCGGCAATGCTTAATGATGCCGAGGCCACCATAACAATGCCTAAACCAATAATGACGGCCATTGACATCAATAGTGATAGATCAATAGCCGCAGTTGGCACAACATTAACCCTGCCTTTAATGCGACGTCGCGTTTGCTCCGCCGGTCGCGTTTGCGTCGCAACACTCATTGCAAACCTCGCGCAGCATTAGCAAAAGCATTGCCACGTGCTTCATAGTTAGCAAACATATCGAGACTGGAACAGGCTGGCGACAACAATATCGTGTCGCCCTCTTCGGCACAGGAAAATGCTTTGCTAACAGCTTCATCCATGTCAGCAACGTGCACTGTATTCACTATCCCGTTCAACAGCGCCTCGATCTCGGCTGCAGCCTTGCCTAAGGTAACGACTGTCTTAACCTTAGCAATCACAACATCGCGTAAGGGAGATAAGTCCGCACCCTTCGCATCACCGCCTGCAATCAATATAATTGGTGCATTAACAGATTTAATTGCTGCAATTGCTGCAGCAACATTTGTCCCTTTCGAATCATTAATAAATCGTATGCCGCTAACGATAGCCACCACTTCACAACGATGCGGCAAACCAGAAAATATTTGCAACGT
>CAYUKF010000043.1:0-6723 GCA_964445215.1 uncultured Thiotrichales bacterium | reverse complement strand
TAACGATAGCCACCACTTCACAACGATGCGGCAAACCAGAAAATATTTGCAACGTATCAAGCATTGCCGTCTCAGCCAAACCCAACACAGATCCCATTGCCAATGCGGCCAGTGCATTTGAAAGGTTATGCTCACCCTTGATAGCGAGCATTGAAATTGATAATAAATTGCGCCGTCCATGGGCGAGATATCTCTCACCATCCACTTCACGAACGCCAAAGTCCGCATCAAATACCGGCTCCGCCAAAGAGTAATTAATGGCTCTTTCTGACAAGTTCTGCGACATTAAAGGTAAAAATTGTTGCGCACTAACAATAAAATTATTATCAACAACTGGATGTGTACAATCTTCGTAGATACTAAATTTGGTTTGCGCATACGCCTGCATAGACGTATACCTATCCATGTGATCAGCGCTGACATTTAACACCACCGCAACCTCAGTTTTTAACGATGCAACCAAATCAAGCTGAAAACTCGACAGCTCTAGCACATACAACTCTGCATCATCATCCAGCAGGTCGAGCACAGGGGTACCGATATTGCCACCTACAGCTACTTTAGTGGCATTAGCAATTGCCATTTCGGCTAATAAAGTCGTCACCGTGCTTTTGCCATTAGACCCCGTAATCGCCACCACTGGCGCAGCCACATAACGACTGAATAATTCGAGATCACCAATAATACGTTTGCCCACCTCGCGCGCCATCTGTATTTCAGGCGTATCTAAAGCGACGCCTGGGCTGACAATAATCTCATCCGCTGCATCAAACAACGCCTGATCAAAACCACCAAGAGAGCAAACAATGTCGGGGAATAATTGGCGCAAATTGGCACTGTAAGGCGTAATATCGCGACTGTCTGTCACTGCAACAGAGCGCCCTTGTGCGCTTAAAAAACGCACGCAAGACCAGCCCGTAACACCCAGGCCAACGACTAAAGATAGGCCCGCAGCGTCGGTCGATGACACCATCATCTGTGCCTCTTTCCCGATATATTCATCGGCATATTTTTGGCTCTCAGGCATTGTTTGTATCGTGCGCATCGTTTCACCGCAGCTTCAATGTCGACAGACCAATTAAGACAAGAATCACAGTGATAATCCAAAACCGCACAATAATTTTGGGTTCTGCCCAACCTTTTAATTCAAAATGATGATGCAAAGGCGCCATAAGAAAGATACGTCGCCCGGTCAATTTAAATGATGCGACTTGCAAAATGACGGAGACAGTCTCCACGACAAAGACACCAGCCATAATTAAAAACACCAACTCTTGTCGTGCAATTACGGCAATCGTACCCAAGGATGCGCCCAAGGCAAGTGCACCGACATCACCCATAAAGACTTGCGCGGGATAGGTGTTAAACCAAAGAAAACCGAGACCAGCACCAATTAATGCCCCACAAAAGACTGTAAGCTCACCAACACCAGGAATAAATGGAAAACCGAGATAACCAGAAAAATTTATGTTGCCAATAATATAAGCAAAAATACCCAACGCTGCGGCAACCAGAACGGTGGGCAATATGGCAAGCCCATCAAGCCCATCAGTGAGATTCACTGCATTGCTACTACCAACAATGACAAAATAGGTAAGCACAACAAAACCCCAACCAAGTGGAATAGCAACATCCTTCAAGAAGGGAACAAGTAATTCTGTCTCGGCCGCATGACTGGCGTTATAAAACAAAACAAGTGCAGCCAATAAAGCCGCTACGGACTGCCACAAATATTTACTTTTAGCTGAAATACCCTTGCTGTCACCGAGAATCACTTTCTTATAATCATCAATAAAGCCAATCATGCCAAAAGCTGCAGTCACCAAAACCACCGTCCACAACTGATGGTTGCCAAGGTCTCCCCACAACAAAGCACTAAGTATCACCGCAATCAAAATGAGCGTACCACCCATGGTCGGCGTACCTGCTTTAACCAGGTGAGTTTCAGGGCCATCATCACGAATCGGTTGGCCAATAGATTGATTGGCTAGTTTTTTTATAACATAGGGGCCGAACAAAAATGAAATAACTAAGGCCGTCAACACTGCCATCACACTGCGTAAAGTCAAATACTGAAAAACACCAAAGGGGCGATAAAATTCAGTCAGGTATTCGGTTAAATAGAGCAACATGGCCGTATCGCCTACCTCACCATAGATATGGTTGGCTGATTAACGCTATCTGCTACCAATGCTGCAACAACGCGTTCCATGCCTGCGCTACGTGATCCCTTAACTAAAATCGTGTTGGCCTGACAAGCACAAACGCTATGCAAGTCAGCGATTAAATCATTAATTAATTCAAGCTGGCCGGCATAATGTTTCGCACCCTCACCAAATGCACTGACCGCATGAGCACTTAAGGGGCCAACAGCGTAAAATTGGTTAATTCCGTATTCTTTAGCAATGCGCCCTGCATTCTGGTGCAGAGCGATTGCATCTTCACCCAGCTCTGCCATATCACCCATAACAACTATTTTTGCCCCAGACAATGTAGCCAACATTCCTATGGCTGCATTAAGCGATACCGGATTAGCATTGTAGCTATCATCAATAACTGACCATTCACCAATGCCTTTTCTAATCTGCATGCGCCCTGAAACAGGTTGCATTTCAGCCAAGCCACTAACAATATCTGTCACAGGAATGTCCACCGCACAGGCCACAGCAATAGCCGCCAACGCGTTCTGCACATTATGGCGGCCAGCCAAAGCTAACTCCACATTGACCATTCCATGCGGAGTCATTACATCAAAACGGCTGCGCCAATCTCCATCTTCCAATGAACTAAGCAAAGTATCGTTTAACAAACGCACATTTGCGTCTTCATTGACACCAAAACTAATGCGACGATAGGCGCTGGCTTGTTCAGCCATATAATCGTAATAATGATCATCATGATTTAACACAGCAATGCCATTTTCTTTTAAACCATGGAATATCTCTGACTTCGCTTTGGCAACATTGGCCATGCTGCCAAAACCTTCAAGATGGGCAGCACCAATGTTAGTAATTAAAGCAACATCTGGCTCAACCAACAAACTCAACCCTGCTATCTCAGACACATGGTTCGCGCCCAGCTCAATGACGGCATAATCATCTTCGCTAGACAAGCCTAGCAAGGTCAAGGGCACACCTAGATCATTATTGAGATTGTTCTTCGTTACCAACACACGATGATGCTGACGCAATATGGCCGCCAACATTTCCTTTACGGTAGTCTTGCCATTACTACCGGTGATGGCAATCAAAGGTCGACTATAACGACCACGCCAACCTTTGGATAAGGCTGACAAAGCTTGGCGTGTATCACCAACACATAATAATGGCAATGGTGTGTCGACCTCTTTACTCACCATTGCTGCAGCAGCGCCACGTTGATGCGCCACACTGACAAAATCATGGCCGTCAAAGTTAGGGCCTTCAATCGCAACAAACAACTCGCCTGGAGACAGACTTCGGCTGTCAATACTGACACCAGAAAAGCTCGCCTTAGCATCACTATCAGCACCCTCAATAATTGTCATGGCTTCATTCAGACTCATAACAATCATTCAAACCGCCCTACAGCCAAGCGGCGCCAAAAACTCGCGCACAACATCACGATCGCTAAACAATAAACGCTGATCACCAATAACTTGATAGCCCTCATGCCCCTTACCAGCAACCAAAACAACATCCTCTTTGCCTGCTTGCTCAAGACAAAACCAAATCGCTTTGGTGCGGTCTCGTTCCACGTGAACGTTATGATCAACAGTCATACTCAAAAGAATGTCATCAACAATGACTTGGGGCGGCTCATGGCGTGGGTTGTCATCAGTTACCACAACGACATCCGCGTAGTGTTGTGCAACCTCGCCCATTTTTGCGCGCTTAGTCTTGTCGCGCTCACCACCACAGCCGAAAACCACATACACTTTGCCAGCACAGCTTTGCTTTATTTCAGCCAGCGCTAACCCTAAGGCTGCAGGCGTGTGCGCATAATCAACAAACACTTGTGTTTGACCCTGCGCACCAAACCGCTCCATGCGACCGACAACCGGCTGCGTTTGCGCTAATTTCTTCAGTGCCTCATCAAAATCAACGTCATTGGCCAGCATTGCTGCTAAAACTGCCAGCAGGTTTTCCGCATTAAAACGTCCAAGCACAGAACTTGCCAGCATGGCGCTGCCATGAGGGCTTTCGATATTGATTTCTATACCAGCGATACTGGATTTTCGAATGGATCCTCGAATCATTGGCTTGGCTGATTCACTATGACAACCTTCATCACTAAGGCCATAGCTATATAGCTCAACATTAGCTGGCAAACTATTTGCCAGCTGAGCACCATAGGCATCATAAACATTGACTACCGCATACCTTAGCCCGTCAATCTCAAACAAGCGCCGCTTAGCAGCAGCATAATTTTCCATGGTTTGATGGTAATCAAGATGGTCTTGACTAAGATTGGTAAAGATTGCGGTATTGACCCGTACAGCAGACAGTCTAGCCTGAACCAGACCATGTGAAGAAGCTTCCATTACCACATCGGCAACACCATCTGCACGCATTTGCATGAGCATTTTTTGCACGTTAAGCGCAGACTGCGTAGTCAATGTAGAACTTGCTAGACTTCCCCACAAACCATTACCCAACGTACCCATGACGCCAACAGGCTGCTTACCACTTAGTGCTTGCGCTAAAAAATGACTAACCGAAGTTTTACCATTAGTACCGGTCACCGCATAGATATTCATATCTTTCGATGGGTCACGAAAAAAGCGCGCTGCGATAATGCCAAGCTTCGATTGCAGCGCGTCAATGGCGACCATTGGTACTGGGCTAGAAACAGAAAATGAATCGAAACTCTTACTGTCATAAAGTACGGCAATAGCACCCGCAGCAATCGCAGCATTGATATAGTCACGACCATCGCTGTGCCTACCCGGGTAGGCCAGAAACACCTGGCCATGACTAACGTTACGACTATCATCACTCAAGCCGATTACTGAGCATTCACCACCATTGGCAATATCGGCGATGCCTTCAAGCAACATTTGCAATGTCATCGCAGCCATTAGCGCGCTATCCCGGCAACTGTTGCAATGCTATCCGGAATAACACCGAGAAGCCGTAGAGCACCTTCAGACACCGCACTAAATACTGGCGCAGCAACTTTACCGCCATAATATTCACCGGCCTTGGGTTCTTCTATCATAACTACCGTCACTAAACGTGGGTCGCTAGCGGGCGCCATACCGGCAAAGACAGATAGATAAGAATCACTACTATAGCCGCCATTAACTGCTTTTTTTATAGTTCCGGTCTTGCCAGCTACCTGATAGCCGGGCACGGCTGCCAAGGTTCCAGTGCCGCCAGGCAACACAGCTTTGGCCAGCATGTCACGCACGCTTGACGCTGTCTTGGAGGACAAAACTCGCCTGCCTATGGGCGCTTCATCTAACTTAAGAAAGCTAACTTGCTTGAGCATTCCATCATCTGCAAGCGCGCTATACGCGCGAGCAAGCTGCAACGGTGTCACTGCAACACCATAACCAAAGGCAATAGTAGCGCGCTCAATATCGCGCCAACGCCACGGCTCGCCTAACACGCCTGCCGACTCACCCTGCAAACCACCACCACTCACTTGACCAAAACCAAATGCGTCAAGCGTGCTCCACAACTGCTCAGCACTAATAGCCAATGACAGTTTGCTTGCACCAACATTGCTGGACTTCTGAATCAAGGTAGGTAAATCAATCACACCGTAATTGATAGTATCCCGTATCATGCTGGAACCAACCCGCCAATAACCGGGGGCAGTATCAATTTCTGATTCCACTTTAAATAAGCCTGACTCCAAAGCTGCGGCAACGGTAAACGGCTTAAGGGTTGAGCCTGGCTCAAAGACGTCGGTAACCGCCCTGTTACGATACCAATCACCACGCATGCTGCTACGATCATTCGGGTTAAACGCTGGCTGATTAACCATCGCCAACACTTCACCAGTACGCACATCAAGCATAACCACCGAACCAGAGCGTGCTTTATGTTTTTTGACTGCACGCTTTAGCTCACGGTAAGCAAGATACTGCAAACGACGATCAATGCTGAGCTGCAAGTCATTACCCGCTTGCGGTTTACTGATATAGCCCAGATCCTCGATAACACGACCATAACGATCTTTCAGAACGCGTTTTTTACCCGCTTGACCTTGCAACCAGCCATCATAGGCACGCTCAAGCCCTTCTTGGCCAACATCATCAATATCAGTAAAACCGATCACGTGTGCGGCCACTTCGGCATCGGGATAGTAACGCTTGTATTCACGCTGCAAATCAATGCCCGGCATATTAAGCGCTGCAATTCTTTGTGCAGCAACAGGATTAACATGGCGACGCAGATAAAGAAATTCACGCGCGCTATTTTTCTTAAGCAGTTTATCTAGACGTCTGGGTTTAATAGCCAAGGCATTGGCTAACGGCAATAAGTCATTCGCCTCGGCTAACAACTGCTTGGGGTTAGCAATAATTGAATCCACTGGCGTGCTTACCGCCAAGGGTCTGCCACGACGATCAGTAATCATCCCGCGATGTGCAGACAAAGCTACCGTACGCACATGACGCGCATCGGCCTGAGCTTGCAAGAACTCGCGCTCAATGATATGCAAATCAACAGCACGCCACCCTAATACCACCATCACCGCTATCAGCGCCAACATAACAGGGTAACGACGCCATGA